>NZ_JBFUBU010000023.1:0-67062 GCF_056405595.1 Polaromonas sp. P1_G1 | reverse complement strand
CACCGCCATGGCCATAGGCGCCGACCGCGCCATCCTGGTCGAGACCGCCGAAGAACTGCAGCCCCTGGCCGTCGCCAAGCTGCTCAAGGCCCTGGTCGAAAAAGAACAACCCCAGCTCGTCATCCTTGGCAAGCAGGCCATTGACGATGACTGCAACCAGACCGGCCAGATGCTGGCTGCGCTGCTGGGCTGGCCCCAGGCGACGTTTGCCTCCAAGGTCGAAGTTGAAGGCGGCATCGCCAAGGTCACGCGTGAAGTCGACGGCGGCCTGGAAACCCTTTCGCTCACGCTGCCGGCCATCATCACCACCGACCTGCGCCTCAATGAGCCGCGCTACGTCACCTTGCCCAACATCATGAAGGCCAAGAAAAAGCAGCTCGACAACATCAAGCCCGAAGAGCTCGGTGTCGACGTCAAGCCGCGCATTAAGACCCTGAAGGTCAGCGAGCCGCCCAAGCGCAGCGCCGGCATCAAGGTGGCCGACGTGGCCGCCCTGGTGGACAAGCTCAAGAACGAAGCCAAAGTWATYTAAGGACTGATGAMATGACCGCACTCGCATCACTCGTAATCGCTGAACACGACAACAACTCCATCAAGCCCGCCACCCTCAACACCGTGACGGCYGCYGCCCAGTGCGGTGGCGAGGTTCACGTGCTGGTGGCCGGCAAGGGCGCCGAAGCCGCCGCCAAGGCCGCCGCCGCGATTGCCGGCGTGGCCAAGGTCATCCACGTCGAAGGCGATCATTTCGCCCACGGCCTGGCCGAGAACATGGCCGCGCAGGTAGTCGCCATCGCCGGCAACTATTCGCACATCCTGTTTCCCGCCACCGCCTCGGGCAAGAACATTGCCCCGCGCGTGGCCGCGACGCTGGATGTCGGCCAGATCTCCGACATCACCAAGGTCGAYGCCGCCGACACGTTTGAGCGCCCGATCTAYGCCGGCAAYGCGATYGCCATCGTGCAAAGCCTGGAYGCSACCAAAGTSATYACCGTGCGCACCACCGGCTTTGACGCCGCGGCCGCCACCGGTGGCTCCGCCGCCATCGAAACGCCGGCGGGCGTGGCCGACAGCGGCAAGTCGWSCTTCCTGGGTTCCGAGATCGCCAAGAGCGACCGCCCYGAGCTGACCGCCGCCAAGATCATYGTSTCGGGCGGCCGCGCGATGGGCTCCAGCGAGAAGTTCAACGAAGTGCTGACGCCGCTGGCCGACAAGCTGGGCGCSGCMYTGGGCGCTTCGCGCGCCGCCGTCGATGCGGGCTACGCCCCCAACGACTGGCAGGTGGGCCAGACCGGCAAGATCGTCGCGCCSCAGCTTTACATCGCCGCCGGCATTTCCGGCGCGATCCAGCACCTGGCCGGCATGAAGGACAGCAAGGTCATCGTCGCGATCAACAAGGATCCTGAAGCGCCTATCTTCAGCGTGGCYGACTACGGCCTGGAAGCCGATTTGTTCACGGCTGTGCCTGARCTGGTCGCAGGCATCTCTGTCAACTAGTTGAGACAGCGGCCTCAACGCCTGGATGCCCAGACCTAGTCCGGGCAAAACGGCTCGACTCTGGCACGGTCATAAGCTCCCTGAGCGGCAAGCGGACAGGAGATATCTGACATGGCACGGTCCCCGGCTACCGGCCGAGGGCCCGGACGGCTTTGAGTTCAGGTTGAATCACCCTGCGTACATGGTCCGTGAAGGCATCCACCAAGCGCGATCCTTGCGCAGCAGGAGGAAGCAGCATGGCGAGGCGGACGGGTACAGCCGGCTTGAATGCGCGAATCTCCAAGCCCGAAGCTCGCTTTTCCTCCAGCGCCGCCAGAGGATTGATCACGCTGACACCCAGTCCCGCCGCAACCAGCGCACAAACCGACGCACCCAGGTCGGACTCCAGCACGGTTCGAGGCCTGACTCCCGCGGAAGCAAGCACTTGATCGATGCGCTCGCGCGGGGCGCTCCCGACAGGAAATGAGATGAAGGCTTCATCCTCGAGATCCGCGGCCTGAACTTGCTTGAGCCGCGAGAGTCGATGTGATTTCGGAAGCACGATGACGCAGTCCATGCTGAAAAGCGTCTCTGCTCGCAGGCCGGGTGAATCGTCGCCGTAGATGATGGCCAAGCCGACATCGCACAAGCCCGAACTCACCCACGTGTTGACGGAGGCCGCCGTGCCCGACTGGATTGTGACCAGGCTTTCAGGGTAGTCCACCTTGAATTGCATGACGGCCCTCGTCAGCAGCCCCGCGGCCAGACGCGGCATTGCGGCCACGGTCAGGCGACGTCCTCCGAACGAAAGAATGTTTGAAGCGGCTGCCTCGAGGCCCGCCAGGCCGACGAATGCCTTTTCGACGTCCTCAAAAAACCGCTTGCCATCCAGCGTTGGCAATAAACGGGTGCCATGGCGCTGGAACAGCGGAAAGCGGACGATCGCTTCCAGTTGGGACACCAACCGGCTGACCTGCGGTTGCGAGGTGTACAAGCGCCGCGAGGCTTCCGTCATCGAGCCGGTCTGCATCACGATGCGAAAGGCCTCGATGTGCTTCAACGTTATGCGGCGGTCCGTCATATCAAAATTGTATAACGAGCACCGTACAACGCATTTCGTGGAATGGGGAGTTTCAGGAATACTCGCCCTCCATGACAGCAAGACATTTGACGACACCATCGGAGCTTGCGCATCATGCGGATCGCGAGGCCTTGGTCGTCGATTTGCGCAGCGACACTGTGACGCAGCCAACGGAGGCGATGTACGAGAGGATGCGGACAGCCCCTTTGGGCGATGACGGTCTCGATGGAGATCCCACCGTCCGCGAACTCGAGGCGGTCGTGGCCGGCAAACTCGGCAAGGAAGCCGGCCTCTACGTTCCGACGGCCACCATGGGCAACCTGCTCGCAGTCTTGTCGCAGGCTGAACGACAGTCCCAGGTCGTTCTCGAGTCGGACGCGCACATGTTCGTGTCAGAGCGGGGCGCCGCCACGCTGAGCGGGGTGTTCTACCTCGGCATCCCGGGAGTAGCGGGGATCATGGACCTTGAGTCCCTGGAGCAGGCACTCCGGTCATCAAAAGCCTTGCAAACCAAATTGGTATGCATGGAAACCACGCATAACAATGCCGGCGGCACCGTGCTGCCTCTGGCACACATGCAGGCAGTTCGGGAACGGGCGCACAGCCGCGGCGCCTGCGTTCATCTCGATGGCGCGCGCCTGTTCAATGCGGCCGTGGCCTTGAACGTGCCGGCCGATGCGGTGGCGCGATCCGCGGACACCATCTCCCTTTGCCTTTCGAAGGGACTCAGCGCGCCCGCGGGAGCGGTGCTGACGGGACCGGCGGCAACGATAGTTCGGGCCAGGCACTTGCGCAAGATGCTGGGAGGCACCCAGCGGCAGATCGGTGTGCTCGCGGCAGCGGGACTTGAAGCAGTGCAGGTGATGCCGGACCGTCTCATGCAAGACCACGCTCACGCGCGTCGCCTGAGCCGGGGGTTAAACAGTATCCACCCGCTGCTTCTGCGCGTGACCGTCCCCGACACCAACATCGTCCTGCTGGATCTGCCGGTAACCGGCCATGACAGCAGCATCTGGGTCCATGAGCTTCGAAAGGCCGGCGTGCTGGTTCGCGCGTGGGGTGAGCGCCGGCTGCGCCTGGTGACGCACAGGCACATCGACGCTTTCGGCGTGGATACAGCCGTTTCCGCGTTTCAAAAGACGGCGGAGAAGCTGCTTGCTGAATGAAGTGGCTACGGTGATGGAAATTTCGATTCATTCTTGACGCAACAAAGGAGATTTAGCAATGTCTGTCATGTCTCGCCGCGACTTCGTGGCTTCCGGTCTTTCGCTCGCGGCTGTGTCCGTGAGCCCGGCTTCTTTTGCCGGTGGTTTCCCGGATCGTCCGATCCGGTTGGTCGTTCCGTACTCGCCTGGCGGCGGCTCCGACTTTGTAGGGCGCCTGATTGCGCAGAAGCTGTCCGAGACGGCAGGCTGGACGGTCGTTGTCGACAACAAGGCCGGCGCCTCGGCGCTGATAGGCACGGACGCCGTCGCAAAAAGCCCCGCGGACGGCTATACGCTGCTGCTGGCGGATGCGGCGCACGCCCTGAATGCGGCCGTGCAGCCCAGGATTGCCTTCGATTCCATCAAGGATTTCTCGCCGCTCACCATGATCGGCTCCTCGCCCCAGCTGCTGGTGGCCCATCCCTCCTTTCCCGCGGACTCCCTCAAGGCATTGCTCGCTTTGCCGCGCGAGCAGTCCGGCAAGTTCGGCGTCGGCACCTCCGGTCCGGGATCGAGCGGGAACCTGCTGTGTGAAATGCTGAAACTCAAAACCGGGATGGAGCTCGTGCACGTACCCTACAAAGGCGGCGGCGCGGCCCTGTCGGACGTTATTGCAGGCCAGATTCCGCTGGTAATCAACTCCGTTCCAGCCTGCATGCCTCACATCCAGGCGAAGAAATTAAAGGTGCTGGCCATTGCCAGCGGCACGAGGGACCCAAAGCTTCCCAACGTTCAGACCTTTGCCGAAAGCGTGCCCGGGGTCGTCGTGAGCAATTGGTACGGCGTCATGGCTCCCGCAAAAACCCCTGCCGACGTTCTGGAGCGGCTGGCCGGGGCGATCTCCAAAGTGCTGGACTTGCCTGAGTTCAAAACCAAAATGGCCGAGGCTTACATTGACCCGACTCCGCGGGGGCCTCAGGTATTCTCACAGTACCTGAGCGCAGAAATACAGCAGTGGCGGTCGGTCGTGACCCAGACCGGATTCAAGCTGAACAGCTAGCAGGAAGGGCCTCTCTTCATCGAACCCGATCAGTGCATGATTCGCCAGGCGCCTGCATCTGGATGCAATCCGTGCCGGCCTCGTCAGCCCGTCACCTCAGCACCACCGTGCGCAGGCCATTGATGAAGACCCGGTGTTCCAGCACATAGCGTAGCGCCCGCCCCAGGGCAAGGCATTCGACGTTGCGCCCGGTGCTCAGCAGTTGCTCCGGGCTGAAGGCGTGGTCGACGCGCTCGAGGGCCTGCTCGATGATGGGGCCCTCGTCGAGGTCGCTGGTGGCGAAGTGGGCGGTGGCGCCAATCATCTTGACGCCGCGCGCATGCGCCTGCTCGTAGGGCCGGGCACCTTTGAAGCCGGGCAGGAAGGAATGGTGGATGTTGATGACGCGCCCGGCCAGCGTCTTGCACAGCGCCTCGGACAGTACCTGCATGTAGCGGGCCAGGACGATTAGTTCGGCGCCGGATTCCTGGATGCAGCGCAGCAGCGCGGCTTCCTGTTGTGGCTTGGTTGTTGGCGTGATCGGCAGGTGATGGAAAGGTAGGCCTTCGGACTCGACGATCGGCCCGAGATCGGCGTGGTTGGACACGACCGCGACGATGTCCATATTCAGTTCACGGCGGCGCCACTGGGCCAGCAGGTCGCGCAGGCAATGGTCGGCCTTTGACACCATGATCATGACCTTGGCCGGCCGGCCCATCTCATGGACAGTGCCTTCGGCCGCGTCGAAGCCTGCGATCAGGCCGCTGAAAGCCTGCCGCAGCGCGTCGATCTCGCCGCTTCTTCCGGCATCAAGACGAAACACGATCCGCATGTAAAACCGCGACACGATCACGTCGTCAAATACGGAAAACTCCTCGATGTAGGCGTCGTGCCGCTCCAACAGCGCCGTGAGGGCCGCCACCTGGCCCCTGGCGCTGGCGACGGCGAGCGTCAGCACATAACGGACGGATTCAGGGTGTTGTGGATGCATAGGATGCCCTGTCATGGTGGATGGCGTCGCCGCTGCGCCGTTTTGCGCCGGCCTCGGCGTCGAGTTGCTGCGCATGAAATTCGGCGCGCGTCACGCGGCGCTCCATGCCGACCGCCCAGGCCTGCCGGCTCATGCGCTGCTTGTACATCCCGACCCACACGTCCGTCACGCGCTCATCGAGGGAGAAGACAAAAGCGAACAGCTGGTTCATCCGCGTTTCGAGCAAGGGGGTGTGCGGCGTGGCGGGCCACACCTGTGTCAGCCAATGGCACAGCGGCGCATAGTCCAGGCACTGGCCGAGCGAACCCGGTGATGCGCTGGTGCAGGCGCTGGCCTTGAGGCTGACCCATAGCGGTTGCGCCAGCAACTCATCGTCATAGACGCCCACCGGGAGCTGGATCTCCAGGCGCTCTATGCTGACGGTCCAGGTGGTGTTCATTGAAAGCGCCGGATCACCAGCCCGCATTCCTGCGTGGCCCGCTCCAGCATCAGCCAGACGTAGCCCCTGAAGCTGCTGCGCACCAGCACTTCGTAGACAGGCGCCTCGTCGGTTTGCCACAGCCAGACCGAGGCCTTGAAGAACAGCGAGCCGGCGCTGGAGCCCGGGCCGAAGACACGCGGGTGCAGGTCCAGCGGGCAACCCTGCGCCAGCACATCGCGCGCCGGGACGCCGCTCAAGTGCAGCACGGTGTAGCCTCCGCTCACATCGGTCACCGCGTAATGCTGCCCCGCCAGGGCCTGGCGCAGCTTTGCCTCGATCAGGGCTGCCTCGCCCTTGGGACCGACGACGAACCAGTCGTCCGGCCCGACCCACACCAGCCTGAGCCCGGCGTTGGCCGTACTCGTGCAGGGTTGGACCGGCAGTTCAAGGCCGAGCGCGCGGGAGACCGCCTCACGGAACGCTGGGTCTTCGGCATTGCCGCGCAGGTTGACGATGGACAGGCCGGTGCGCCAGCCGACCAGAAGGGCCTGGTCCGACAGGGACCGCGCCGACGGGACACGCGCGGCCGGAGAGAAGCGTTGGGGGGATTCAAGCATTTTGGCGCTCCGCTTTGGGGTCGAGAAAGACCGGATTGGCGATGGTGGCGGCGGCGATCCTGCCCCCTTGCATCGAAACGAACACGCGCTCGCCCATGCGGCTTGCGCCGCCCTTGACCAGGGCCATGGCGATGGAGCGCTCCAGCGTCGGGCTCATATAGCTCGAGGTGACGTGGCCCACCATGGGCGCGGTCTCGGCGGTGGGCTGCTCGTTCAGGATTTGCGCGCCCTCGGGCAGCACAAAACCCGGGTCATCGGGCAACAGACCAACCAGTTGCTTGCGGTCCGGCCGCGCGGTGTCTTCGCGCGCCAGCGAACGCTTGCCCAGGCAGTCCTTGGTCTTGGTGACCAGACCGCCCATGCCGAGGTCCAGCGGCGTGACGGAACCATCGGTGTCCTGGCCGATGATGATGTAGCCCTTCTCGGCACGCAGCACGTGCATGGTCTCGGTGCCGTAGGGCGTGATGCCGTACTCGGCGCCGGCGGCGTGGATCGCCTCCCAGAGGCGCAAGCCGTCGCCGGACGGCACGTTGACCTCATAGCAGCGCTCACCCGAAAAACTGATGCGCATGATGCGCGCCTTGATGCCGGCGACCGTGCCGTCCCTGTATGACATGAAGGGGAAGGCCGCGTCGTCGAAGTCCACGTCCTCGCAGATCTTCTTCAGCACGTGGCGGCTCTTGGGGCCGGCGACGATGGACGTCGACCAGTGGTCGGTGGCGCTGGTGAGGTAGATCTTCAGGTGCGGCCATTCGGTCTGCAGCCAGCGTTCCATCCAGGCCAGCACGCGCGCCGCGCCGCCGGAGGTGGTGTGCATCAGGTAGTGGTTCTCGGCCAGCCGCACGGTCACGCCGTCGTCGAACACCATGCCGTTTTCATCGAGCATCAGGCCGTAGCGGCACTTGCCGATCTCCAGCTTGGACCAGGCATTGCTGTAGATCCAGTTCAGCAGGATGCTGGCGTCCGGGCCCTGGATGTCGATCTTGCCCAGGGTGGAGCCGTCGAGCGTGCCGACACCGTTGCGCACGGCCAGCACCTCGCGCCGCACGGCGGCGTGCAGGTCTTCGCCGTTCTGGGGGTAGTACCAGGGACGCTTCCATTGGCCGACGTCCTCGAACAGCGCGCCGCGCTTCACATGCCACTCATGCATGGCGGTGGTCCGGATCGGGTCGAAGGCGTCGCCCAGCTCCAGCCCCGCCACCGCGCCGAAAGTCACCGGCGTGTAGTTCGGGCGGAAGGTGGTGGTGCCGACCTGGGGAATGGTCTTGCCCAGCGCCAGTGCGGCGATGCCCATGCCGTTGATGTTGCCGGTCTTGCCCTGGTCGGTGCCAAAGCCCATGGCGGTGTAGCGCTTGACGTGCTCGATCGACTCGAAGCCTTCGCGCACGGCCAGGTGAATGTCCGAGGCCGCCACGTCGTTCTGCAGATCGACAAACTGTTTGGGTGCGCGGCTCACGCCACGCGGATGCGGCACCAGCCACAGCGCGCGCAGCTCGCCGCTGTCGCTAGTGGCCACTTCGGGCGCCTGCGCGTCGGCGGTAAAGCCCAGCGCCCACACCGCATCCATGCCCGCGGTGAGGCCGTCCTGCGCGCTCTGCCGCAGCGACAGCATGCCGCCGCAAGCGCCGGCCGAGCGTTCGGACTGCGCCGGCGTGCCCGGCAGGAAAGCCGCCCTGTCATCGTCCCACACCGCCTTGCTGCCGGCCTGGCATTGCAGGTGGATCACCGGGCTGAAGCCGCCCGACAGGGCCAGCAGGTCGCAGGCCAGCGTGCGCGGCGTTCCCAGCAGGCGGCCTTCGGCGTCGATGGGCTGCACCACCGCGCCGCTGACGCGTTTGCCGCCGCGCGCTTCGGTGACCACATGGCCGCTCAGGATGGTGATGCCGGCGCCGCCGGCGCGCTGGCTCAGGGAGCCACTGGGCGCCGGGCGCGCATCGACCACCAGGACCGCCGCGCCGGCCTCCTTCATGGCCAGCGCCGCGTCATAGCCGGCATCGTTGTTGGTGAACACGACGGCCTGGCGCCCCGGCAGGACGGCGTAGCGGCGCACGTAGGTGGAAACAGCGCCCGCCAGCATCACGCCAGGCAAATCGTTGTTGCCGAAGACCAGGGGGCGCTCGTGGGCGCCGGTGGCCAGCACGACCTGCTTGGCCCGGATGCGCCACAGCCGCTCGCGGAACACCGGCGCCTGCTCCGGCGCCAGGTGGTCGCCACGGCGCTCGGCCAGTGTCAGCAGGTCATGGTCCTGGTAGCCGAAGGCCGTGGTGCGCGGCAGCACCGTGACTTCGGGCATCGCCGCCAGCTCGGCGAGCGCACGCTCCACCCATTGCGCGGCCGGCACCTGGTCAACCAGCTCGTCGCTGGACAGCAGCCAGCCGCCCGGCTCGGACTGCTCGTCGCACACCATGACGCGCGCGCCGGAGCGGCCCGCGGCAAGCGCCGCCGTCAAGCCCGCGATGCCCATGCCGACGACCAGCACATCGCAGTGGGCGTAGCGCTTCTCGTAGCGATCGGGGTCGCCCTCGGCGGGCGAGCTGCCCAGGCCGCTCGAGGCGCGGATGCGCTTCTCGAAGAAATGCCAGGCGGCCTGGGACGCCATGAAGGTCTTGTAATAGAAGCCGGCCGGGATCAGGCGCGAGAACCAGCCGTTGACCACACCGGTGTCGAACTCAATGCTCGGGCTGGCGTGGATGGAGCGGGCGCTCAGGCCCTCGACCAGCGCCACTTCGGTCATGCGCGCATTGGGCACGGTGCGGGCGCCGTCAAACAGCTGGACCAGCGCGTTAGGTTCCTCGACACCGGCGGACAGGATGCCGCGCGGGCGGTGGTATTTCCAGCTGCGCGCCACCAGGGACACGCCGTTGGCCAGCAGCGCCGACGCCAGGGTGTCGCCTGCTAAGCCCTGGTAGGCGCGGCCGTTGAAGCTGAAGTTGATGGCGCGCCGGCGATCGATCCGGCCGCCGGTTGGCAGACGGGCGCTCATTGGGCACCTCCCGGCTTCGCGGCGGTGGGCATGGCCGCGGGCGGCGCCTCGCCTATCTTCCAGGTGGCTTCAAAGCGGTAGCTCACCGTGTGGCGCAAGGCATTGAACCAGCGGCCGCAACCGCTCGAGTGGCGCCATTGCTCGTGGTGCAGGCCCTTGGGGTTTTTTCGCATAAAAACATAGTCGCCCCACTGGGCGTCGGTCATGGTTTCCGTGGCCAGGGGGCGGACGATCCCCCCCTCCCCACCGCAGGTGAATTCAGGCTCGGCGCGGTCGCCGCACCAGGGGCAGTTGATTTGCAACATGGGCTTGTTTCCTCAGTGGGCGACGCCAGCCGCGCCGTGTTCGTCGATCAGGTGGCCGTTGTGGAAGCGGTCCAGCGACAGCGCTTCATTGAGCGCATGCGGCCGGTCCTGGGCGATGGTGTAGGCCATGGCCCAACCCGAGCCCGGCGTCGCCTTGAAGCCGCCGGTTCCCCAGCCGCAGTTGATGTACAGGCCCTTGACCGGCGTCAGGCCGATGATGGGGCAGGCGTCGGGCGAGACGTCGACAATGCCGCCCCATTGCCGGTTCATGCGCACGCGCGAGAACAGCGGGAACATTTCGACGATGGCCTGCAGGGTGTGCTCCACCGTGTGGTAGCTGCCGCGCTGGCCATAACCGTTGTACTGGTCGACCCCCGCGCCAATCACCAGGTCACCCTTGTCGGACTGGCTGATGTAGGCGTGGATGGCATTGCTCATCACGACGTTCGGGAAGATCGGCTTGAGCGGTTCGGAGACCAGCGCCTGAAGCGGCTTGCTTTCGATGGGCAGGCGGATGTCGGCCATACCGGCGACGACACTGGAATGCCCCGCCGCCACGATGGCCACCTTCTTCGCCTTGATAAAACCCCTGGCCGTGTCGACACCGGTGACGGTGCCGCCTTCGCGGCGAATGCCGGTGACCTCGCAGTTCTGGATCAGGTCCACGCCCAGCGCGTCGGCGGCACGCGCATAGCCCCAGGCCACCGCATCGTGGCGGGCCACGCCGCCGCGCCGCTGCAGCGATGCGCCCAGCACCGGATAGCGTGTGTTCAGGTTGATGAAGGGAATCATTTCCTTGATCTGCGCGGGCGTGACCACCTCGCCGTCCACGCCGTTGAGCCGGTTGGCGTTGACGCGCCGCTCGATGTCCCGCATGTCCTGCAGGCTGTGGCCCAGGTTCAGCACCCCGCGCTGGCTGAACATCACGTTGTAGTTGATGTCCTGCGAAAGGCCTTCCCAGAGCTTCATCGACTTTTCATACAGCGCCGTGGATTCGTCCCACAGGTAGTTGGAGCGCACGATGGTGGTGTTGCGCGCCGTGTTGCCGCCGCCCAGGTAGCCGCGTTCCACCACCGCGATATTGCGCACGCCGTGTTCCTTGGCCAGGTAGTAGGCCGTGGCCAGGCCATGTCCCCCGCCGCCGATGATCACTACCTCGTATTCGCGCCGGGGTTCGGGCGAGCGCCACTGCTTCTCCCAGCCCTCGTGGTAGGACATGCTGTTGCGCAGCAGCGACCAGATTGAAAATTTCTGCATAGCGGGTTCCTTCTCTCTTCTCTCGATCTATTCAGCGGTCACGGCCCCGGAGCGGTCCAGTCAAGGGCACCGCCGGGCCGGCTTTGCCGGACGGCCAGTGCCGCCCCCCTCGAGGGGGGTGACGCGAAGCGGCGCAGGGGGTGTTCATTCAACACTCAACGATGTTCACGGCCAGGCCCCCGCGCGAGGTTTCCTTGTATTTCGTCATCATGTCGGCGCCGGTTTCCCGCATGGTCTTGATGACTTTGTCGAGGCTGACGAAATGGGTACCGTCGCCGCGCAAGGCCATGCGCGCGGCGTTGACGGCCTTCACCGAGGCGATGGCATTGCGTTCGATGCAGGGGATCTGCACCAGCCCGCCTATCGGGTCGCAGGTGAGCCCCAGGTGGTGCTCCATGCCGATCTCGGCCGCGTTCTCGACCTGCTCCGGCGTGCCGCCCATGACCTGGGCCAGCGCGCCCGCGGCCATCGAGCAGGCCACGCCGACCTCGCCCTGGCAGCCGACCTCGGCGCCGGAGATCGAGGCGTTTTCCTTGTAGAGGATGCCGATGGCCGCCGCGGTCAACAGGAAGTCGGTGACGCCCTGGTCGCTGGCGCCGGGAACAAACCTGACGTAGTAATGGAGCACGGCCGGCACGATCCCCGCCGCGCCGTTGGTCGGCGCCGTGACGACCCGGCCGCCCGCCGCGTTTTCTTCATTGACGGCCAGCGCATACAGGTTGATCCAGTCCATGACCTGCAAGGGGTCCCTCAGCGCCGCTTCGGGGTGCACCGTCAAGGCCCGGTGAAGCTCGAAGGCCCGCCGCTTCACCTTGAAGCCGCCCGGAAGGACTCCTTCGGTGGCGACACCGCGGCGCACGCAGGCCTGCATCACGCTCCAGATCCGCAAGAGGCCGGACCGCACGGCGTCGGCATCCCGCCAGGCCAGCTCGTTGTGCCACATCACCTGGGCAATGCTCAGGCCGCTTTCGCGGCAGCGTTGCAGCAGTTCTATCCCGGTGGTAAAGGGATAAGGCAGGATCTTGCGGTCGGGCACCAGCGCGGGCTGGCCGTCCTCGGCCTGGCTGATCACAAAACCGCCGCCTATGGAGTAATAGGTTTTCTCGAGCAAGCTCTCGCCCTCGGCATCGAAGGCGTACAGGCGCATGCCGTTGGGATGGAAGGGCAAGGCCTTGCGCAGGAACTTCAGGCCTTCGCGCTCATTGAAGGCGATGGGATGGGTTCCCAGCAGCTTCAGGGTTTGCGTCTCGCGCAGGGCCTGCAGCCGGGGCGCGATGGCGTCGGGATCGATCACATCGGGTTCCTCGCCCTCCAGTCCCAGCATGACGGCCTTGTCGCTGCCGTGCCCTTTGCCGGTGGCCCCGAGGGAGCCGTAGAGTTCGCAGCGAACGGCGTGCACCGTGTCAAGCAGGCCGCCGTCGCGCAGCGCGTCCGCGAACAGCCGCGCCGCGCGCATAGGGCCCACGGTGTGCGAGCTGCTGGGCCCGATGCCGATCTTGAACAGGTCGAAGGTGCTGAGTGACATGGCGGATCCGCGGCTCAACCGTAGACCGGGAAGGCGGCGGTCAGTTCGGCCACGGCGGCACGCACCCGGACAAGCTGGGCTTCGTCGTCCGGATGGTCCAGCAGGTCGGCGATCAGATGGCCGACCTGGCGCGCTTCGCCCTCCTTGAAGCCGCGCGTGGTCATCGCCGGGGAGCCCAGGCGCACGCCGCTGGTCACCATGGGCTTCTCGGGATCATTCGGGATGGCATTCTTGTTGACCGTGATGTGCGCGCGGCCCAGCAGGGCTTCGGCGGCTTTGCCTGTCATGCCCTTGGCGCGCAGGTCGACCAGCATCACGTGGCTCTCGGTGCGGCCGGAGACGATGCGCAGGCCGCGCTGCACCAAGGTTTCGGCCAGTGCCGCAGCGTTCTTCACCACCTGTTGCTGGTAGGTCCTGAACTCAGGCTCCAGCGCCTCCTTGAACGCCACCGCCTTGGCGGCGATCACGTGCATCAGCGGCCCGCCCTGCAAACCCGGGAAGATGGCGCTGTTGATCGCCTTCTCATGCTCCGGGCGCATCAGGATGATGCCGCCGCGCGGTCCGCGCAGGCTTTTGTGCGTCGTGCTCGTCACGATGTCGGCATGGGGAATCGGGCTGGGGTATTCGCCCGCGGCGATCAGGCCGGCATAGTGGGCCATGTCCACCATCAGCAGCGCGCCCACGTCCTTGGCGACTTTGGCGAAGCGCTCGAAATCGATGCGCAAGGCATAAGCCGATGCGCCGGCAATGATGATCTTGGGGCGGCTCTCATGGGCCTTGCGCTCCATCGCGTCGTAGTCGATCTCTTCCTTGTCGTTCAGGCCGTAGGACACCACGTTGAACCACTTGCCACTCATGTTCAGCGCCATGCCGTGCGACAGGTGCCCGCCTTCGGCCAGGTTCATGCCCATGAAGGTGTCGCCCGGCTTCAGGAAGGCCATGAACACGGCCTCGTTGGCCTGCGCGCCCGAATGCGCCTGCACATTGGCGGCCCAGCCGTGTTTGTCCGCGCCGAAAAGCTGCTTGACGCGGTCAATGGCAAGCTGCTCGGCCTGGTCGACAAACTCGCAGCCGCCGTAATAGCGCCGGCCGGGGTAGCCCTCGGCATACTTGTTCGTGAGCTGGCTGCCTTGCGCGGTCATCACCGCGGGCGAGGTGTAGTTTTCGCTGGCGATCAGCTCGATGTGCTGTTCCTGGCGCTGGTGTTCCTGCTGGACGATGGCCCAGAGATCGGGATCGACGTTGCTAAGGGACTGCTTGCTGTAGCTGAACATGGGGTAGCTCCTGTGTGGATCGGAGGATTCGCGATGGGGCAATCTTCGTTTCCAAGTGCAAGCGACACAGTGCCAATTACGTCACTCAATATGCAAATTGCGACAACATGCCCTTCGCGCCCTTCTCACCCTTTTCGGCATGGGCGCCCGACGACAGGCGAAATCGGGGCTACGAACCTGTTGACGACCTAAGGCTTGCGCGCAGCGCCGGTAAAGGTCTGGAAGTACTCTGTTTCCAGCATCGCGGGATCGTTGCTCTTGAGCGCCAGGTCAAAAGCATCGCGCATGGCCAGCGCCGCCGGGTTGCGCTTGAAGCAGACATGCATTGGCAGCAGGCCTATGGGGCGCGAGCTGACCTGCACCTGGGGCGCGCCGCCCATGCGCATCAGCGTGTAGGCGAGCACATTCTTGTCGATCACGATGCCGCGTATCTTGCCGTCCAGCAGCTTTCGCAGGTTCAAGGCATCGCTGGCCACGGCTTCCACCGGCTGGCTTTTGTCCTTGACGGCCGCGTCAAACTCCGCGCCGTTGGCATAACCCTCGACCACGCCGAGGCGGTAGGCGGTCAGCTCGGACAGCTGGGTCCAGTTGATGGGCGCGCTTTTGAGCGTGGCCAGACCCAGGAAGCTGCTGCCTATGGGTTGGGACAGATGGCAGTTCTTGTCGCGCTGGCTGCTGTAGTACACCGGAAAGTAGCCGTCGTAGCTGGGGTCCTTCTCGCCTTTGTCCACCGTTTCCGACCAGGCGAAGGAAGCCGACAACAGGCGGTAGCCGGCCGCCTTGGCCAGCACCGAGGTCACGCGCGTGGACAAACCATCCTGCGGCAGCAGCAAGCCGGTGTAGGGCGGCCACTCCAGCGTGGCCAGCCGCATGAATTTGGGCTGCGTCTGGGCCTGGCTGGGTGACAGCGCGTGGGCCAGCAGCAGGGTGGCGGCCAATAACATCCGTTTCATCGCATACTCCAAAAAAATTGACAGCCTGTTGACCCGGTCCGGCCCGAGGCCAGGGGGCTTTTGGCCGTACGGCCTCAAGCCCCCTTCCTCAAGCCGCCTGCAGCAGGCGATGGGGATCGATGACGAATTTCTTGGGCGCGCCGGCATCGAACTGGGCATAGCCTGAAGGCGCATCGTCCAGCGTGATCACCTGCACACCCACGATCTCGGCGATCTTGATGCGGTCCCACAGGATGGCTTGCATCAGCTGGCGGTTGTATTTCATGACCGGTGTCTGGCCGGTGACGAAACTGTGCGACTTGGCCCAGCCCAGGCCGAGGCGGATGCTCAGGCTGCCGCGCCTGGCGGCGCTGTCGGCCGCGCCCGGGTCATCGGTCACATAGAGGCCGGGAACACCGATGCGGCCCGCCGCGCGCGTGATCTCCATCAGCGAATTGAGCACCGTGGCCGGCGCCTCTTCGCGCGAGCCGTCATGGCCGTGGCCGCGCGCTTCAAAACCGACGCAATCGATGGCGCAGTCGACTTCCGCCTCGCCCAGGATGGCCGCGATCTGCTCCGCCAGCGTGGCGTCCTGGGACAGGTCCACCGTCTCGAAGCCGACCTGGCGCGCATGCACCAGGCGCGCCGGATTGACGTCGCCGACGATGATCACGGCCGCGCCCAGCAGCCGTGCCGACGCGGCGGCGGCCAGGCCGACCGGACCCGCACCCGCGACGTAGACCGTGGCGCCCGGCCCCACGCCGGCGGATACGGCGCCGTGGTAGCCGGTGGGCAGGATGTCGGACAGGCAGGTCAGGTCGCGTATCTTGGCCATGGCGCGGTCCTTGTCGGGAAAGCGCAGCAAGTTGAAGTCGGCATAGGGCACCATCACGTACTCGGCCTGGCCGCCTATCCAGCCACCCATGTCCACATAGCCATAGGCGCCGCCCGCGCGCGCGGGATTGACGCTGAGGCAGACGCCGGTGTGCTGCTCCTTGCAGGTGCGGCAGCGGCCGCAGGCGACGTTGAAAGGAACCGAGACCAGGTCGCCCTTCTTGAGGGTCTCCACATCGGTGCCGACCTCGATCACCTCGCCCGTGATTTCATGGCCCAGCACCAGGCCGGCCTGCGCGGTGGTGCGGCCCCTGACCATGTGCTGGTCCGAGCCGCAGATGTTGGTCGACAGGACTTTCAGGATCACGCCATGGCCGATCTTTTTGCCGTTGGGGTTTTCCAGTTTGGGAAAGGGAATGGACCGCACTTCGACCCTTCCCTGTTCGACGTAAACGACGCCGCGGTTTCCTTGCATATGTGTCTCCGGTGTTGTTGGGGATGCGCAGGCCCGCTGCGCGTGCATCGCGAGCCGGGTCTGCCTGCGCAGTGTTGTGGCTTGGCGGCCCCGGCACTTGCGGCCTCGCGACACGCTTGCGCTGAAATGCGCCATGGCCGCGGGCAGGGCACTTGCCGCGAGCGAGGCCGCAGCGGCCCTTCCGGGAGCATTCGCAATGCACGAACTACGGGAAAACCCACCCTTTCGACGCACCGTGTTGGCGCGCAAACCGCGCGGGGCAAGCCCTTGCGGTGCGTATGTCGCATTTGGACAAGTCCGCGTCCGGGTAACACAAGGTAAGGCATCGACGATGCAAAACAATCCGGCAAACCAAGCCCCTCACGACCGATTCATGCACAGCCACCCGCACCCTTTCGCAAGCCTGAGCGAGCGCCGCGCCGCCGGCAGGCATCCCCGCGTGCATCCACACCCCGACTTCACGGTTTCCCTCCTCTATCCTCGAAGGATTTCTCTATGAGCGCCCTGCACCAAGACTCCCTCATCATCGACGGCCTGATCATCTCCAAATGGAGCCGTTCGGTATTCGAGGACATGAAGAAGGGCGGCCTGAGCGCCGCCAACTGCACGGTCTCGGTCTGGGACGATTTCAAAAGCACCGTCCACAACATCGCCGAGATGAAGAACCAGATCCGCGCCAACAGCGACCTGCTGTCGCTGGTTCGCACCACGGCCGACATCGAGCAGGCCAAGAAGGACGGCAAGACCGGCATCATCCTGGGCTTCCAGAACGCGCATGCCTTTGAAGACCAGCTCGGCTACGTCGAGGCCTTTGCCGACATGGGTGTGCGCGTTGTGCAGCTCTGCTACAACACGCAGAACCTGATCGGCACCGGCTGCTATGAACGCGACGGCGGCCTGTCGGGCTACGGCCGTGAAGTCATCGGCGAGATGAACCGCGTCGGCATCATGGTGGACCTCTCGCATGTGGGCGCCAAGACCTCCGAGGAGGCCATTCTCGAATCGAAAAAGCCGGTCACCTACAGCCACTGCCTGCCCGCCGGCCTGAAGGAGCACCCGCGCAACAAGAGCGACGAGCAGCTCAAGTTCATCGCCGACCGCGGCGGCTTCATCGGCGTGACCATGTTCCCCCCTTTCCTCAAGCGCGGCGTCGATGCCACGGTGGACGACTATGTGGAAGCGCTGGACTATGTGATCAACCTGGTGGGCGAAGACTGCGTGGGGGTGGGCACCGACCACACCCAGGGCTACGGCCAGGAGTTCTTCGAAATGCTTACCCACGACAAGGGGCGGTTCCGCCGCCTCACCAATTTCGGCACCGTGCAGAACCCGCTGGGTATCCGCACCATCGGCGAGATGCCCAATCTCACCGCCGCCATGGAACGCGCAGGCTGGCCCGCGGGCAAGATCATCAAGGTCATGGGCCGCAACTGGCTGCGCGTATTCGGCGAAGTCTGGAACGTCTAAGCCCACTCTCAACTCACCCTCAACTCACACTCAACCCACCCCTGCCACCCCTGTCTTTCTGTCCGTTCCTTCAACCTGGAGTATTTTCGATGACCGTCAACACCACCCCACGCCGCCAGTTCCTGGCCCAGACCCTGAGCCTGTCGGCCATCGCCCTCGCCGGCACCGGCGCCCTGGCGCAAGCCAAACCCACCATCAAGATCGGCTTTGTCGACGGCTGGTCGGACAGCGTTGCGACCACCAACCTGGCGGCCGCCATCATCCGCGGCAAGCTGGGCATGAACGTGGAGCTGGTGCCGCTGGCCGCCGGCATCATGTGGCAGGGCGTGGCGCGCGGCGACATCGATGCCACGCTGTCGGCCTGGCTGCCGGTCACGCACGAGGCCTACCTGGCCAACTTCAAGGACAAGGTGCAAATCGTCGGCTCGAACTACCCCGGCGCCAAGATCGGCCTGATCGTGCCGGACTACGTCAAGGCCACCAGCCTGGCCGACCTGAACACCTACCGTGCCGACTTCGACAACCGCATCGTCGGCATCGACGCCGGTGCCGGCGTGATGAAGAAGACCGAGGAAGCCATCAAGGCCTATGGCCTGGACATGCGCCTGCAGCCGAGCTCCGGCCCGGCCATGGCCGCCGAACTGGACCGCGCCTACCGCGCCAACAAGGCCATCGCCGTCACCGGATGGATTCCGCACTGGATGTTCGCCAAATACAAGCTGCGCTTCCTGGCCGACCCGAAGAACATCTACGGCCTCGAAGAGCACGTCGACAGCGTGATCAACCCCAACCTCAATGCCAAGGCGCCCACGGTGGTGGCCTTCCTGAAGAAGCTGTCCTGGAAGCCGGAAGAAATCGGCGCCGTGATGCTGGCGGTCGAAGGCGGCTCCAAGCCGGCCGATGCCGCCGAAAAATGGGTCAACGACAACCCCGCCCGTGTGGCGAGCTGGCTTGCCTGAGTTTTCTTCAGACAAGACAAGACTAGGAACAGCACAGATGCAACCCCAGCTCCCCATTGACGTCAACGCCGGCACCGGCGTCTGGACCACCGACGGCTTGCCGATGATTTACGTGCCCCGGCACTTCTTCGTCAACAACCATGTCGAAACCGAAGCCGTGGTGGGGCGCGAGGTGTATGCACCTGCGCTGTACAAGGCAGGCTACCGCTCCGCTTACTTCTGGTGCCAGCAGGAAGCGGCCACGCACGGCCTGGCCGGCATGGCGGTGTACGAGCACTACCTCAAGCGCTTGTCGCAACGCGGCTGGGGTTTGTTCAAGTTCATCAGTGCCGATGCCGCCACCGGCCATGCGAGCATCCAGCTGGACCATTCGGTCTTTGTGCTGGCGCAGGGCATCGCCGGTGTGCCGGTGGACCGCAGCAAGGTCTGCTACCTGTTCGCGGGCTGGTTCTCGGGCGCCATGGACTGGGTGATGGAGAGCGCAGGCTCGGCGGTGCGCACCACCAGCAGCGAGAGCCAGTGCGCCGCCGAAGGCCATGGCCACTGCGTGTTCACCGTCAGCCCCCTTTAAGAGACAAAGAGAAAAACCGAGCCCCACCATGCGCTACCCGCATTTGTTTGAACCGATACGCCTGAACCAGGTGCTGCTGCGCAACCGCATCGTCAGCACCGCGCATGCCGAGGTGTACGCCGAGGGCGGCAACCCGAACGAGCGCTACATCCGTTATTACGAAGAAAAAGCCAAGGGCGGCGTCGGCCTGGCGATCTGCGGCGGCTCCAGCCCGGTCTCGCGGGACAGCCCCTGGTCATGGTGGAGTTCCATCAACCTGGCCAAGGGCTCGGTGATCGAGCCCCTGAGCCGGCTGGCCGAAACCATGCACAAGCATGGCGCGAAGATCATGATCCAGGCCACCCACATGGGCCGGCGCAATGCCTGGCACGGCTTTGACTGGCCGCACCTGGTCAGCCCCTCGGGCATCCGCGAGCCGGTGCACCGCGGCAACGCCAAGACCATCGAGATCGAAGAAATCCGCCGCATCGTGGCCGACTACGGCCGCGCCGCCAAACGCGTGAAGGACGCCGGCCTGGACGGCATCGAAGTCTCCGCCGCGCACCAGCAGCTGATCGACCAGTTCTGGAGCCCGCGCGTCAACCACCGCACCGACGAATATGGCGGCAGCCTGGAGAACCGCCTGCGCTTCGGCATGGAAGTCCTGCAGGCCATCCGCGAGCAGGTCGGTGCCGATTTTTGCGTCGGCATGCGCATGTGCGGCGACGAATTCCATGAAGACGGCATCAGCCACGAGATGGCCAAGGAGATTGCCCAGGCCATGTCGGAAAGCGGCTTGATCGACTTCCTGAGCGTGGTCGGCTCCGGTGCGGATACGCACAACACGCTCGTCAATTGCATGCCGCCGATGGCGCTGCCGCCCGAGCCTTTTGTGCACCTGGCCGCCGGCATCAAGTCGGTGTCCAGGGTGCCGGTGATGCACGCGCAAAGCATTCGCGACGCCTCGCAGGCCGAGCGCATCCTGGCCACCGGCATGGTGGACATGGTGGGCATGACCCGCGCGCAGATTGCCGATCCGCACATGGTCATCAAGATCCGCGACGGACGCGAAGACCAGATCAAGCAATGCGTCGGTGCCAACTACTGCATCGATCGCCAGTACAACGGCCTGGATGTGCTGTGCATCCAGAACGCGGCTACCAGCCGCGAAGAAACCATGCCGCACGTGATCGAAAAAACCACGGGTGCCCGGCGCAAGGTGGTGGTGGTCGGCGCCGGCCCGGCGGGCCTGGAAGCCGCCCGCGTGGCGCGCGAGCGCGGCCACGACGTGGTGCTGTTCGAAAAGAATTCCGTGGTAGGCGGCCAGGTGAACCTCGCCGCCAAGCCGCCCAAGCGCGAACAGATGGCCGGCATCATCCGCTGGTTCGACATGGAGACCCAGCGCCTGGGTGTGCAACGCCGTCTGGGCGTGGCGGCCACGCAGGAAATGATCCTGGCCGAAAAGCCCGACATCGTGGTGCTGGCCACGGGCGGCGTTCCGCACACCGGCCAGACGCCGGCCTGGGGCGCGGCCGAGGGCCTGTGCGTGAGCGGCTGGGACATCCTCTCCGGCGCGGKGGCGCCGGGCGAAAACGTGCTGGTCTATGACAGCATCAGCACCCATGCCGGCACCGGCGTGGCCGACTTCATTGCCGCACGCGGCAAGCTGGTGGAGATCGTCACGCCCGACGTCAAGGTAGCCGACGACGTGGGCGGCACCACCTTCCCTATTTTTTACCGCCAGCTCTATGCCAACGGCGTGATCCAGACACCCAACCACTGGCTGGAAAAGGTCTACCGGGAAGGCGACAAGCTGATTGCCGTGCTGAAGAACGAATACACCGAAGCGTTGGAAGAACGCGCGGTGGACCAGGTCGTGGTCGAGAACGGCATCCTGCCCAACGACGGCCTCTACTGGCAGCTCAAGCCCCTGTCCTTGAACAAGGGCCAGACCGATATCGATGCCCTGTACGACGCGCTGCCCCAGCCGGGCCTGAGCCAGGCCACCGGCAACGGCGACTTCCTGCTCTACCGCGTGGGTGACTGCGTCTCCATGCACAACATCCACGCCGCGATCTACGACTCGCTGCGCCTGTGCAAGGATTTTTAAGATGCTGGCCTACCTGGTAAGCGCGGTGTTCTGGCTGGCCGTCCTGGGCCTGGCCTGGGGCACGGCGCGCCGCGCGCTCATCTGGAAGACGGGCCGCGCCAGCGCCGTGGACATGCGCGGGCTGCTGCAAATTCCGAAACGCTATTTCGTCGACCTGCACGACGTGGTGGCTCGCGAGCCCTTTGTGGCGCGGGCCCACGTCGGCGTGGCCGGCGGCGCCATTTTGGCGCTGGCCTTGGTGGCGCTGAACTACGGCCTGGGCCTGTACCTGCGGGTACTGGATGCGGCGCTGCTGCTGGCCGGCCTGATGATGCTTGCCGGCGCCGGCGCAATGGCCTGGCGCCGCCGCAACGCGCCGCAGCGCCTGTCAAAAGGGCCCTGGAGCCGCCTTCCCTATTCGCTGGCACTGTTTGCGTCGGCCGCGGCTTTCGTCGGTGCGCTGGCCTACACCGGCACCGCCCTGGCCCCCTGGCTGGCCGGCGTGGTCGCGCTCGCCTTTGCCGCCGGCGCCGCCGAACTGGCCCTGGGCGTGGGCTTGGCCGGGCCGATGAAACACGCCGTCGCCGGCCTGCTGCACCTGGGCCTGCATCCCCGGCCCGAGCGCTTTGGCGACAAACGTTTTGCCACCGCGCTCAAGCCGCTGCGCCTCACCGCCGACGACATGGGCGTGGGCAAGCCGGCCGACTTCGCCTGGAACAAGCTGCTGTCCTTCGACGCCTGCGTGCAGTGCGGCAAGTGCGAAGCCGCCTGCCCGGCTTTTGCCGCCGGCCAGCCGCTGAACCCCAAGAAGCTGATCCAGGACCTGGTGGTGGGCATGAGCGCCAGGAGCGACGCCGGTTACGCCGGCAGCCCCTACCCCGGCCAGCCGGTGGGCGAACATGCAGGCGCGCCGCAGTTGCCCATCGTCGACGGCTTGATCGACAGCAACACGCTCTGGGCCTGCACCACCTGCCGCGCCTGCGTGCAGGAATGCCCCATGCTGATCGAGCATGTGGACGCCATCGTCGACATGCGCCGCCACATGACGCTGGTCGGCGGCGTGGTGCCCAACAAGGGCATGGAGGCCCTGGAGCAACTCCGCGACACCGATACCGTCGGCGGCTTTCCGCTGGCCGCCCGCCATCACTGGGCGGCCGACCTGAACGTGCCGGTGCTCGACAGCGGCGCCGAGACCGACTGGCTGGTGCTGGTGGGTGAAGGCGCGTTCGACATGCGCTACCAGCGCACGCTGCGCGCCTTCATCAAGACATTGCAAAAGGCCGGGCTGAAGATCGCGATGCTGGGCGAGGCGGAGATCGATTGCGGCGACCTGGCGCGCCGCCTCGGTGATGAAGCCGGCTTCCAGCGCCTGGCCGGGCAGCTGATCGCCACGCTGAAGGCACGCAAGTTTGCCCACATCGTCACGCCCGATCCGCATATCTTCCATTCGCTGAAGAACGAATACCCCGCGCTCGGCGGCAGTTTTGACGTGTGGCACCACACGCAGCTGATGGCCGACCTGCTGGCCAAAGGCCGGCTCACGCCGACCCGCGCCGGCAGCCTGGAAACCGTGACTTACCACGACCCCTGCTACCTGGGCCGCTACGGCCGCGAGGTGGATGCCCCGCGCGCGGTGCTCAAGGGCATCGGCATCAAGGTGGTAGAGATGGAGCGCAGCCGTGAACGCGGCCGCTGCTGCGGCGGCGGCGGCGGCGCGCCATTCACCGACATACCCGGCAGCACCCGCATTCCGGACATTCGCATCGGCGACGCGAAAAGCACCGGCGCCGGCATCGTGGCCGTGGCCTGCCCCAACTGCACCGCCATGCTGGAAGGCGTGGTCGGCCCGCGCCCCGAGGTGCTGGACGTGGCCGAGCTAATGGCCCATGCGCTGGAGCTCGCATGAACGCCCCCGTGCATTTCCATTCCCCCGTCAAGCGGATCGACCCGCGCCGCCCGGCCGTCATCACGCCCCTCGGCCTGCGCCGCATCGTGCTGGGCAGCAGCGAGGGTGAACGCCTGGCCGGCGCCCGCTCGTCCCATGACAGCGCGCCAAAACCCGTGCGCAGCAAGGGCCCGTTCAGCCAGGTCAGCCTGGTGGTGAGCCATGCCGAACGCGGCGCGCTGACCGACGGCGCCCGCCAGGCGATTGCCGCCGCCGCCATCCTCGCATCGCCCCACGTGGAAGTGGTGGTAGCGGTGCTGGGCGCCTGCAAGGACGATGCCGCCGCACTGGGCGTGGACCGCCTGCTGGTGCTGGACGACTTCGACAGCAGCCGCTACCAGCCGGGCGCCACCGTGGCCTGGCTGCGGGAGCTGCAGACGGCGCTCAAGCCCGCCCGTTGGTGGCTTGCCGACAGCGGCGCCGACGGCCAGCTGGGCCGCCGCTTCGCGCTGGGCGCCGGCCTGGGCCTGGCCTGCGGTGTGGCCGAGCTGGGCGCCGAGCAGTTGCGCGTGCCGGCCACAAACCATGAAGACTGGATGCGGCCACACGCTTCGGTGATGCTGCTGGCCAGGAACGTGGCCAGCACCAAGCTGCCGTTTGTGGGCCTGGGATTGAAGGAAGCGGCGCCGCGGCTGCCAGCGGCGGCAGACCCGGGCATTGAAGACCTGGGCGTGCAGGCGGGCGACCCGCAGACCCTGGCGCTCGAAGAAGCCGATTTCATCCTGGCCGCCGGCAACGGCGTCACCGAACTGCCGCTGTTCCATTCGCTGGCACGCGCGCTGGGCGCCGCGGTGGGCGCCTCGCGGGTCGCGGTGGACGACGGCCGCTTCACACGCGCCCAGCAAGTCGGGGCCACCGGCAAGACGGTGTCGGCTTCGGCCTACCTGGCCCTGGGCATTTCCGGCGCGGTCCAGCACCTGCAAGGCATCAAGGACTGCCGCCATGTGATCGCGGTAAACCTGGACGCTTCGGCGCCCATTGCCCGCCGCGCCGACCTCACGGTGGTGGAAGACAGTGCCGCACTGATGACGGCCCTGCTGGACCTGGTGCGCCAACAGAAGGTGGACGCATGAGCGATATCACTGTATTGGTCGCCGCGCAGGCGCATGCCGTCAGCGGCCGGCCCGCCCGCAGCCGCGCCGATGCCACGGCCGTGGCGCTGGCACTGGCACTGGCAGTGGGCCTGCCCGGCGATGTCCGCTTGCTGAGCGCCGGCGCCATGCCCGACGCCGTCGCCCGCGACTACCTGGCGCTGGGCGCCCCGCTGATCGACGTGCTGGACTCGGGCACGGAGGGCGACGTGGCAGCCATGCTGCTGCCCTTGCTGCGCGACACGCGCTGGATCCTGACCGGAACCCGCGGCGAATCCGAGCCAGGCAGCGGCGTACTGCCGTTTGCCCTGGGCGCCGCGCTCGGCCGCCCGGTGGTCACCGATGTGGTGGCCGTGCAAGCCGACGGGAGCGACTGGATCGTGACACAGGCACTGCCCAAGGGCGCGCGCCGCCGGCTGCGCGTCAGCGCGCCCGCCGTGCTGGCCGTCAGCGCCGCGGCGCCGGTGGTGCTGCGCCACTCCCTGGCCGATGCGATGGCGGGGACTCTTGTGCGTACCCCCATGCCGGCCACGGCTGCGGCCGCAGCGGATCTTTCCGCCATGGGCCAGCGGGTGCCGCGCGGCAAACGCCGCAAGCTGCTCGAAGCCCGCATCGTGCAGAGCGGCCATGCCCGCATGCTGGGCGCCATCGAATCCCCCTCCACCGGCGGAGCCGTGCTGCAAACGGGCACCCCTCAAGCCAAGGCGCAGGCCGTGCTGGACTACCTGCAAGCCCATTCACTCGTGCAATTCTGAAAACCACCCCATGACCAAAACCATCTCCGCGCAGTCCCTGCTCACCCGCGAGTTGCTGGCACGCCGCCGCCCCGGCTACAGCCTGGAGGCGCCGTTCTACCTGAGCGACACGGTTCTCAAGGCCGACATGGAGCACATCTTCGGCAAACACTGGATCTTCGTCGCCGTGGAGCCGCAGGTCCCCGAAGCCGGGGATTACATCACCGTGGACTTCGGCATCAATTCGATCCTGATCGTGCGCGACGACGACAACCAGGTGCAGGCCTTCCACAATGTCTGCCGCCACCGCGGTTCGCGCCTCTGCGCCAGCCAGCAGGGCGTGGTCGGCAACATCGTCTGCCCCTACCACCAGTGGACTTACGACCTGACCGGCAAGCTGATCCATGCCAAGCACATGGGCGACGACTTCGACCCCAGCCTCCACAGCCTCAAAAAAGTGCATGTGCGCAACATGGCGGGGCTGATCTTCATCTGCCTGGCCGAGAATCCGCCTGAAGACTTCGAACAGATGGCGGCGGACATGACGCCCTACATCGCACCGCACCAGCTCAGCCAGTGCAAGGTGGCGGCCCAGGTCGACATCGTGGAAGACTGCAACTGGAAGCTGACGATGGAGAACAACCGCGAGTGCTACCACTGCGTGAGCAACCATCCCGAGCTGACCATCTCGCTGTATGAATACGGCTTCGGCTACCAGCCGGACGAGCACAACAAGGAAGGCCTGCAGCGCTTCCAGGACATCATGGCCGCCAGCCACAAGCGATGGGAAGCCATGGGCCTGCCGTCGCGCGAGATCGACACCCTGGACGACCGCGTCACCGGGTTTCGCACCCAGCGCCTGCCCATAGACCGCTCGGGCCAGTCGCAGACGCTGAACGCCGAGGTGGCCTCCAAAAAGCTGCTGGCCGACTTTGTGGACCCGGCATTGGGCGGCCTTTCCTTCTGGACCCAGCCCAACTCCTGGCACCATTTCATGAGCGACCACATCATCAGCTTCACSGTGCTGCCSATCTCSGCCRSCAAGACCCTGGTGCGCACCACCTGGTGCGTGCACAAGGATGCCGTCGAAGGCAAGGACTACACCAAGGAGAACCTGACGGCCGTCTGGAACGCCACCAACGACCAGGACCGCCGCCTGGTAGAAGAGTCCCAGATCGGCATCGCCACCGGCGCCTACGAACCCGGCCCGTATTCGCCTTTCACCGAAGGCCTGGTCGAGAAATTCTGCAGCTGGTACGTGAAGCGGCTCAGCGCGCTCATTCCTTAAGGCCAAACAGCAACCGTTTTTTCCATTTCCCATGGCCACCTCTTCCTCCGTTCCCGCGCACTCGCCCGATTTTTCCGGCGCGGTGTCGCCATCCTGGTCCTCGGACACCGATGAATTCCTGCGTTGCGTGCACGTGCGCCAGGAGACCCATGACGTCAAGACCTTTGTGCTGGCGGCGGACGCGCCGCGCAATTTCCGCTACCTGCCCGGCCAGTTCATCACCCTGGAGCTGGAGATCGGCGGCGAAAAAATCAACCGCTGCTACACCCTGTCGAGCACACCGACGCGCCCGGACCTGGTCAGTATCACGGTCAAGCGCGTGCCCGGCGGCGTGGTCTCCAACTGGTTGCATGACAACCTTCAGCCCGGCATGGCACTGGGCGCGATGGGCCCTTCAGGTGAATTCAGCTGCTTCAGGGAACCGGCGCAGCGCTACCTGTTCATCTCCGGCGGGAGCGGCATCACGCCGCTGATGTCGATGRCGCGCGCGCTGCACGACCTGGGCAGCGACGCCGACATCGTGTTCGTGCACTGCGCACGCACGCCGGCCGACCTGCTGTTTCCCGAAGAACTCACCCTGGCGGCGCGCAACATGGCCCACCTGCGGCTGGCCATGGTCTGCGACCAGCACACGCCGGGCAGCGCCTATGCCGGCCACCTGGGCCGGATGGACGCGGCGCGCCTGGCGCACATCGCGCCCGACTTCCTGACGCGCGATGTCTATACCTGCGGCCCGGCTCCCTTCATGGGCGTGGTGCGGGCGCTGATGGCCGGCGCCGGCTATGCGATGGAACGCTACCGCGAAGAAAGTTTTTCCTTTGAGTCGCTTCCCGCCCAGGTGGTGCAGGATATTCCCGTCCCCCAGGACAATCCGGAGCTGTTTCCGGCGGCCACCGCGCCCACCTTCCAGATCAGCCTGGAAAAAATGGGCACCTCATTTCCCTGCCAGGGCGGCCAGACCATTTTGCAGGCCGCGGCGGCGGCCGGGGTGCGGCTTCCGTCGTCCTGCAGCAGCGGCGCGTGCGGCACCTGCAAAACCCGGAAAATCTCCGGCCAGGTGGAAATGAAACATGCCGGCGGTATTCGCCAGCGTGAAATAGACCAGGGCTGGATTCTGCCCTGCTGCAGCAGGCCCTCGAGCGATATCGCACTTGAAAGATAGGGTTGAAAATGTGCACGCAACCATTGCAATAAGGCGAGTGAAAAACCCGGCCGCAGTTCCTTCAACCATTCTGGTGCGGCATCCGCAAGGTGCGGCTGCCGCATGCGCCTCATGCGGTTCTTTTATGGATGCATTGGCCTTTAAAGTGGCGCGTCGTTTGCTTATAAAAAATACCGCTGCTTGTGGCTGCGGGTAGTCAATTTCAGGAGACCTCACGATGTCGAACCCAAAAATCAGCGTCAAAAATCTGTACAAGATATTTGGCAACAACATCTCGGAAGCGCAAAAGCTCTTGGACGCGGGGCATACCAAAGACGAGGTATTTGCCAAGACAGGACATGTCGTCGGGGTCAACAAAGTCAGCTTCAACGTGATGCCCGGCGAGATTTACGTGTTGATGGGCCTGTCCGGCTCCGGCAAGTCCACCCTGATCCGGCTCATCAACCGCCTGGTGGAGCCCTCTTCCGGATCGATCAACATCGACGGGATGGACATCGCAAAGCTGCCCCAGCCCGAACTGGTGAAATGGCGGCGCAAGCGGGTGGCCATGGTGTTCCAGTCCTTTGCCTTGATGCCGCACCGGAACGTGCTCGACAACGCCGCCTTCGGCCTCGAAATGGCGGGCACTCCGCGCAAAGTGCGGGAAGAGCGCGCCATGCAGGTGCTCAGCCAGGTCGGCTTGCAAACGTATGCCGCAAAGTATCCGTCGCAGTTGTCCGGCGGCATGCAGCAGCGGGTGGGACTGGCCCGCGCGCTGGCGGTCGATCCGGCCATCCTGCTGATGGACGAGGCTTTCTCCGCGCTTGACCCGCTCAAACGGGTGGAGATGCAAGGCCTGATGCTGGACCTGCAGCGCGAGCAGCAGCGCACCGTGCTGTTTGTCTCGCACGACCTGGAGGAAGCCCTGCGCATCGGCACCCGCATTGCCATCATGGAAGGCGGCAACCTGGTGCAGGAAGGCACGGCCCACGAGATCATCACCCGGCCCGCCAACGATTATGTGCGCCAGTTCTTCAAGGGCGTGGACACTTCGCGCTACCTGACGGCGGCCGACCTGCTGGACCCCTGCCTCAACGGCCACTCTTACACCGGCGGCCCTCGCCTGCCCTCATCCACCACATTGTCCGAAGCGATGAAGATCGTGCTCGGCGGTGACCAGCCGGTCGGCGTGTTTGACGCGACGGACCAATTGCTGGGATGCATCTCCGCCCGAAGCCTGCTTGTGAAAATGTCCGAGGAAGCCCGCCATGTCTGATTTACTCACCCAAGTTACCGAAGCCTCGCGCAACATGCTGCCCCTGGGCAAGTGGGTCAATGCCGGCGTGCGGCATTTGCTGGACCACGGCGCCAAGGTGTTCGACTCCATCGGCGTCGTGGTGGAAGGTTTTGCCCAATCCATCGAGCATGGCCTGCTGGCCATTCCGTTCTGGCTGGTGATTCTGGTGGCCACCGTGGTCGGAATCCGGCGCGTGGGCTGGGGGTTTGGCACATTTGTTGCGTTAGCGTTAATCCTGATAGTGGTGACCGGCTTCTGGCCGCAGACTATCGTGACCCTGGCGTTGACGCTGTCGGCCACCATCATCAGCCTGATCTTTGGAATCCCCCTGGGCATCTTGTGTGCCCGCAACAACCACATCAATGCCTGCGTGCGGCCCGTGCTCGACTTCATGCAAACCATGCCAGCCTTTGTGTATTTGATTCCCGCGGCGATGCTGTTCGGCCTGGGCCGCGTGCCGGGGACCATCGCGACCGTGATCTTCGCCATGCCGCCCGTGGTGCGCCTGACCAGCCTGGGCATTCGCCAGGTCAGCTCCGAACAGGTCGAGGCCGGCAACGCTTTCGGCTGCACCTCCACGCAGCTGCTCTTCAAGGTGCAACTGCCGATCGCCCTGCCGACCATCATGGCCGGCGTCAACCAGACCATCATGATGGCCCTGTCCATGGTCATCATCGCCTCCATGGTGGGGGCCGGCGGCCTGGGCAACGACGTGCTGGCCAGCATCCAGCGCCTGGACGTGGGCCTGGGCTTCGAAAGCGGCCTGGCCGTCGTTCTGCTGGCCATCATCCTGGACCGGTTGACTGAAAGCTTTGGCGTGGCCCGCAAGGCGCGCGAAACCTAACCTTAGAACTTGTCCGTGCCACCCTCTACAGCCAAAGGCGCAGCAGCCGCCATCAGCCAGGAGTCGGTCCCCACGACGACGACCCATGTCGGCTTCATCCTGATGCCCGACTATTCGATGATCGCTTTTGCCAATGCCGTGGAAACCCTGCGCATGGCGAACTACATCAGCCGCCGCCCGCTATACCGGTGGACGGTGGTCGCAAGCTCCCCATCCTCCATGTCGGCCAGCAACGGCCTGAGCCTGGCGCCGACCGGGGACATGCCCGCGCTCAGCGACTGCGACATGCTGTTCGTCTGCGGCGGCGTCAACGTCCGCGCCAACACCGACGACACCCTGCGCCACACCCTGCGCCAGCTGGCGGGGCGCGGCATGACCATAGGCGCCCTGTGCACGGGCTCCTTCGCATTGGCCAGCGCGGGCCTGCTGGACGGCTTCCGTTGCGCCATCCACTGGGAAAACCTGGCGGCGATCAGCGAAGAATTTCCCAAGATCAAGTTCTGCACCGAGGTGTTCATCGTCGACGGCAAACGGATCACCTGCTCGGGTGGCACCGCTCCCCTGCACATGATGCTGCATCTCGTGCGCGGCCAGCATGGGACCCAGCTGGTGATGGACATCTCCGAGCAGTTCATCGTCGAGCGGATACGCGCCAGCAGCGACCGCCAGCGCATACCGCAGCCCGAATGCATAGGCCCGGGCTACCAGCACCTGACCGAAGTGGCGCAGATCATGGCGGCCAATATTGAAGAGCCGCTGTCGCTGCTGGAGCTGGCGGACGCCACCGCGCTGTCGCTTCGCCAGCTCGAGCGCCTGTTTCACCGCTACTTCAGCATCACCCCCGCGCAGTACTACCTGAACCTGCGTTTGCGCCGCGCGCAGGAACTGCTGACGCACACCACCATGCCCGTCATGGAAGTCACCGTGGCCTGCGGCTTTCAGTCCTCTTCACATTTCAGCAAAGCCTACCGGGGCCTGTTTGGCTATGCGCCAAGCCAGGAGAGGCTGGTCCATGCCGGCCAGGCCGCGCGGCGCGGCCAGCGCCTGGCACCCAAGCGCCTCGCGCCTCTCGCCGCGGCAAGGAAAGCCGCAAGCGTGGCCTGACTTCGCCCAGCGCCGTGCCGGACGATATCGGCGGGATCAGCCTTCCTTTTCCTCTTCCTGGTTCCGGACCGGGACATCCTTGCCGGCCGCGCGTATCTGGCGCGGGCTGGCGCCGAGCAATTGCCGGATCACGCGGGAAAAGTGTGTGCTGTCCTGGAACCCGCACTCAAAACCCACCTCGGTGACCTCAAGATCGGTGTTCTGCAAAAGCCAGCGCGCGCGTTCCACGCGAAGGCGTTGGCGATACTCCGCCGGGCTCAAGCCGATGTCGCGCTGAAAGCGCCGCTCAAGCTGCCGCCGGCCTATGCCCAGGGGCTCGCACAGCTGCTCGATCGGTTGGGAGGTTTGCAGTTGCTGCTCCAGCAGCAGCATGACCTTGCGAACCACCGTGTCCGTGGAGCGTTCGGACACCACCTCCTCCGGCTGCAAGGTCCTCGAAGGCAAGGGCTGCTCCTCGAGCATGATGCGCAGCGCCTTCACGGCACTGGCGCGCCCGATCTTCTTTTCGATGATGTAGGCCGCCAGATGGACCACGCTGGTGCCGCCGGCGCAGGTGAGCCGGTCGCGATCCACGACAAACATCTGATCGGATGCGATGCGCAGCTTCGGGAACTCGGCCGCGAAGGCTTCGCGATGAAACCAGCTGACGCAGGTGAGATGCCCGTCCAGCAGGCCGGCACGCGCCAGCACGAAGGAGCCGGTGCACAAGCCGACCAGCTTCACCTGTTTCGCTGCGGCCTCCCGCAGAAAGGCATAGGCGGGCTCCGGCACCCGTTGCCCGCCATGCAGCAAACCGCCCACGACGACCAGGTAGTCATAGGATTCAGGCGACGCCATCTTCGCGGTGGCGAGGATGCTCGCCCCGCAACTGGACACACAGGCATCGCCGGAGGCGCTGAGGATGTCCCAGCGGCACAGCCTGGGGCGGCTGCGGTCCCCTTCATCCGCCGCCAGGCGCAATGCATCCACAAAGCCCGCGAAGGCGGTCAGCGTGAAACGGGGGGTCAGCATCAGGCCGACACGCACCAGGGGCGCGTCCTGTTTCGCCGAAGGCGCAACCGCGCCCTGCGCCTGCAATTTTCCCCGCTGCTTTGCCATGGATGCTCCCATCAGCACCAACACTAACACCAATCCTCAGTGCCGGCTTCTGCCCTGCTTTTTTTCAACCGCAGTATGTGACCGGGCCATGGCTGGTATCACACGCTTTGGCCCCTCATTTGTAATCAAACCTTGGGAGCCCGAACTATCTTCATGGGATAGCTCGCAAGCACGACGGCCGTGGACACGGCGCCAAGCGCCGCGAGTGCGTCAATCGTTTGTTCCAGTTCCTGCATTTCCGAGGCCACCACGCGCACGACGAAGCAGTCTTCCCCCGTAATGCGGTGCGCATCAATCACCTCCGGCATGGCTGCAAAAGCCTTCAGGCAGACCGGTATTTGAGCGTGCGTGGTACGGATGCGGATGACGGCGGAGGTCGGGTATCCCGACAGGCGCAGGTTGATCCTCGCGGAATATCCTTCAATCACCCCAGCCTCCTCGAGACGCCGAATGCGTGCAGTGACGGCCGGCTGCGACAGTCCGACCTGCATGCCGAGTTCGGTGTTCGTGATGCGCGCATTGAGCTGCAACGCCTCCAGAATCTTCCAGTCCAGCTTGTCGAGATCTGCCTGCTTTGGTTTCATTGGCATGGGAGTGAAAATTCAAATGGTTTAGAAAATTGAAGGACTCATTTCCTTGGATTGTCTATGGTGACATATCTCATTCATTTCTAGACTGGGTGCTTTTACATAGGTGCTAAAAAAATGACGTCTCCTGTTCTGATCGTTCCCGGGATTGGAAATTCCGGCCCCTCACACTGGCAGAGTCTCTGGCAGGAAAAGGGACCTGAGTGGCATCGACTACACGTCAAAGACTGGGATCACGTTGTGTGCGATGACTGGGTTTCGGCCATCAGCCGGCAAGTCGCGTCTCTGGGGCCCGACACCCTCATCGTGGCTCACAGTCTGGGCTGCCTGGCAGTGATTCACTGGGCGGCACGAGAAGAAAAAAAGATCAGGGGTGCGCTACTGGTAGCCGTGCCTGATCCTGCCTCGCAAGTTTTCCCTGTATCAGCGGTCGGCTTCTCACCCCTGCCATTGAAGAACTTGCCTTTCCCCAGTACGGTTGTTGCAAGCACGAATGATCCGTATGGAAGCACGTCGTACGCAAACGCCTGTTCGAAGGCCTGGGGAAGCAACTATGTCGAAGTGGAATCGCGCGGGCACTTGAATTCCGAAAGCGGCCTTGGTGACTGGCCTGCCGGAACCAGCTTGCTTGAGCGATTCGCTGCCGTCCTCACAGCGACGCCGACTTCTCAAGTTCCAGGTTGCCATCGATGAACTTGAGCTTGAAGACAAGCCGGGAGATGCGCCACCTGTCCGGGAACGGCTGCAACTGCAACTCGTAGGTGCCCACAAAGATGCGGGTCTTCAGGCCGATGGCTTTGCTCCGGTGGTGGAGGGCCACGCCGTGGCATCTGACAAGCGCCTGATTACCACTGAGCTCGGTTCGAAGGTTGCCAATCTGATGGTGAACGTGGTCGAGCGGCTTGAATCCGGCAGCCCATGCCTGGGCCACCTGGTTTGGCGTCATTTCGGCCGGCGTTCCACCGACCATGGAGCTCATGTCGAGCGTAAAGGGGCTGGTAAAGCAATTCTCCAGCGCCGGCCAGTCTCGTTCGTCGGTGGCGACGAACATCTGGACGACGGCGTCCTCGGCTGCCAGGCGTGTGGCCATGTCGGATGCAGACAGAGTGAGAGCCATTTGGAACCTCCGGGTGTCCTACTTCAAATAAGTTGTGATGCCGATTGGCGTAATTTATCTCGCTTGAATTGGTTTTAAAACGCGATTTACAAAAAAACATGTGGGTGAAACGCCATATCCGTTCAGGAAGGGGCTGCAAGGTCCTCGAGTCCGTCGTACCGTCCGACCGGCTTCACCTCCATCTGTACCGGCGGTTCCGAACACCTGTCTTTGATCCCCGCCAGGAAAGTTTTGAACGTGTCCAGCTTCATCAGGGGACTGTCGTCCGGCCCGCCTTCGCGCGTGGCGACGTGCATGAAGCTCAACCCGTCGCCCATACGGAACGATTGGTATTGCAGGCCACTGGGCTTCTCGCGCGCCAGTTGAGCGAATACCTGTTCGATGAGCCGCTGATTTTCGTCGGCGAACTCCGGCATCACCTTGTAGCGCACCACCACTGTCTTCATGATTTCACTCCTTGTATCGCCGTATCAACATGGGTTGCGCGCGGCTTCAGCCGCAAACCCACCACCGCGCCGGCCAGCGAAAGCGCCGCGGTAACCCACAGCGCCACGGCAAAGCCGGCGCCGAACTCCTGCGGGCTGGCGTAGCCGCCTGCGCGCGTAAACACCGCCACGACCACCGCGACGCCGAACACGCCGCCCAGTTGCCGCAGGGTGTTGAACAAACCCGCCGCCTTGCCTATGTCGGGCGGCTCGACCGCGCCCAGCACCGCGCTTTGAACTGCGGGCATGGCCATCGAGATGCCGCCGCCGGCAAGCGCAAGCGGCAGCATCCACATCCAGTAGCCGGCGTCGGCGCGCACCAGCGCCGCCAGCCACACCATGCCGACTGCCTGCAGGCCCAGTCCGACGACGACCAATGCCTTTTCGCCGACGCGCTTGACCATAGCACCCGCCACCGGCGCCACCAGGAACAAAGTCGCCGTCCAGGGCAGCATGCTCGCGCCGGCGGCCAGCGGCGAGCGGTGCCACACGACCTGGAAGTACTGCGCCATGAAGAACAGCGTGCCCATCAGCGAGGCCGTCAACAAGAAAGCGATCGTGAGCCCCGCCGCCAACACCGGCGAGCGGAACAGGCGCGGCGGCACCATCGCATCCCACGCGCGCAATCGTTGCGACGCCACGAACAATGCACCCAGCACCACCCCAGCCCCCAAGGACAGCAGCACCTGCGTGCTGCCCCAGCCATCGCGATTGCCGCGCACCCCGCCCCACACCAGGCCGAGCAATGACGCCGTCATCAGCGCGGCGCCCAGGATGTCCAGCTGCGACGCTGCGGCCTTGCCCTCGGGTACCTTTGCCAGCATCAGGCAAGCCACCACCAGCGCCACCGGCAGGTTGATCCAGAAGATCCACTGCCATGCAAGCCCGTGCACGATGGCGCCGCCGATGAGCGGCCCCGACAGCACCGCCAGCCCGGTGATGCCGCTGAACAAGCCCAGCGCCCTGGCCCGCTGCGCCGGCGGGAAGGTCGCGCCCAGCAGCGCCATGCCAATCGGCATCAGCAGCGCCGCGCCAAGGCCCTGCACTGCCCGCGCGGCAATCAACCAGCCGGTGCTGGGCGCCAGCGCGCAGGCGGCCGATGCCAGCGCGAACAGCGCCAACCCCGCCACGTACATGCGGCGCCGCCCGAACCGGTCGCCCAGCGCCGCGCCTGTCATCAGCAGCGCGGCAAAGCTGAAGGTGTAGGCATTGACCATCCACTCCAGCGCCTCCACCGACGCCGACAGCTCGTGCCGCAGCGTGTCCAGCGCCGTGGTCACCACCATGGCGTCCAGCGCCGCCATGAAGGAACCGGCCGCGGCCAGCGCCAGCACCCAGCGCTGGGTGCCCGTGAATCCCGCAGGTTGAGGGGTGTCTTGCATCTGCTTGTATCCTTTCGTGTTGCATGGCTGTAAAGACGAAGGGCGGGGCCGCAACGATCCGGAAATATTTTTCGCCCGCATCGCATCCTTTGACCTTTGCCAAACGTCTTCCTTGATCGCCATGCGGGCTTGGCCCGCCATGTCCCCCTCACCAAAGGCTCCTATGCTCCCCACCAAGCTTCCCGACCCGCCTATCCCCGACCCTGACTTTCCCCAGCTGATGACCCAGCTGCGCGCGCGCCTGCACCGCTACTGCRCACGAATGACGGGTTCGATGCTGGACGGCGAAGACGTGGTGCAGGAAACGCTGATCAAGGCCAACGGGAGCTACGACGCGCGGGCCGTGCAGAACGTGGAAGCGTGGCTGTTTCGCATCGCGCACAACGCAGCCATGGATTTCCTGCGGCGCAAATCGCGCGAGCAGGCGATGTTTGCCGACGAAGACGTGGACGCAATCGCCGACAAGCAGGCCGAGTCCGCCGACCGCCGCCATGTGGCCACCGCGGCCTTGCGCACCTTCATGCGCCTTGCGCCCGCGCAGCGCAGCACCGTCATACTGGCCGACGTGCTCGGTTACGCCCTTGAAGAAGCGGCCGGCGTGATGGGCACTACCGTGCCGGGCGTCAAGGCGGCGCTGCACCGCGGCCGCGCGCGCTTGCGCGAACTGGCCGGGCAGCCCGACGACGCGGCTTCGCCGCCCAGCCTGTCACCGCAAGACCAGGCCCTGCTGGCCGCCTATGCCGAGCGCTTCAACGCCAGGGACTTCGATGGCCTGCGCGAGATGCTGGGCCAGGACGTGAAGCTGGACCTGGTGGCACGCCGCAAGCCGATGCAGGCGCGCGGCGGCGAGTACTTCACGAATTACGCAGCCAAGACCTACGGGTTGCGCATAACGCCCATCAACGTGGAGGGCCGGCCGGGACTGTGGGTGGACACCGAGGCGGACGAAGGTGCAGGGGCGCCGGGGTACCTGGTGGTGCTGGAATTTGAGGAGGGGAAAGTGATGGGGATCCGGGATTTTCGATATGCGCGATGGGTGGGAGAAACCTTGCACTGATATTCTGCGGTGCCGCGACATGCGCTCCCCGCTTGAAGGGGACGGATTCTAGGGATTGCCAGCATCAAGACCGCTCTTTTGACCGGGGCCGGCCGCTTCGAATTGGCATCCCGACGGGGATATCAGGTGCGATACCATGCCCCAACTGAAGGGGGCGAGCGTTATGCGAATTGTCGGAATCGTGTTGGCGATTGGTATTGGACTCGTGAGTTGGCCGGCAGCATTAGCACTGGGTGGATGGGGGTCTCCCCTGCGCGCTGTGGATTCACTTTTACTCTGGGCTCCCATTGTTGGCGCGGCAGCACCCATCGCTCTGCTCTTATTTGTGAAAGGGGCAAAGGTGTCCGGGGCGTGGGTGGTTGCGTTGGCTCCGCTCCTCGGTGTGCTGAACGCACTTTGGAGTGTCGATCTCTATACGTCTTACCTTGGACCCAGTCTTGCATCGTCTGACCCAATCCCGTGGGCATTCATGGTTTTTTCTGCCATGTGGCTGCTGCCCTGGTTGTATGTCATCAATGCATTAAGGAAAAAAAGACAGCCTCGCCGCATGTGTTGCGACCCGGTCTCTAAATAAAGGAAACGCCGGCACGCAAATGCTTGAGGTAGGCGCAGAACATATCGGCCATTGCGTCCGCGTAGACTTTGATCTCTGCGTTTGTGCGGTTGCTTTCCGAAAAGTCCTTTCCGGCAGCGCTGAGAGTGGCGGTAATCAGGTCGCCGGCCAGTACACGAGTTACCTGCGGCGCCTTGGGCAACGCCTCCCGCATGAAGGCTTGAATAATTCGGTCTCCCGACGCCTTCGCCGCGTGTGCTTCAGGTGCCTCGCGGTAGAGCGGTGCAGCGTCATTGAGCGCCACCCGCATTCCAGCCTCGTCACACTCCGATCGAATGAAGGCGTGAACCAGTGCCCGCAACCTTTCAAGCGGCGCCTTCTGAACATCCTTCAGGATGCTGCGCAGAATGTCTGTCGTCTGCTGCCATTCGTCGCTTTGCAGCCGGAATAGGATTGCCGCCTTATTTGGGAAGTACTGGTACACCGAGCCGACACTAACTCCGGCTTTTTCCGCGACGCGCGCTGTCGTGAATCGATGTGCTCCTTCCTTGGCCAGAACCTGAGTGGCTGCCTCCAGAATTGCAGCGACGAGTTCAGTCGAGCGGGCCTGCTTGGGCTGTTTTCTCGAGGAAATCTGAGGGATCTGGCGGTCAGTCATGGCGGCGTGGCGTGTCCAAAAATAATGCGAATAGCAAATGCGAGGAATTCATCGTATTCTATGAATGCGACGAATTGATCGCATTTTATCGCGCGTTACGTAACGCTCACCCCCAGATTGGACACTTCAATGATTGCAACACTTACCTCTCCCCCGCTCGCCCCGTTGTTGGACAGACTGTTCGCGCAGGCCGATGCCGCCACCAGCCCGGCAATGGCAGGCGTTTCGCGTGAAGAGCGAGAACGCCTGATGCAAAGCAAGACGGAATATTTGAGTTTGTATGGGCTTCTGAAAGATTTATGGCTTCCGGTCTCGCGCGAAACCGGCGCACTGCTTTATATGCTGGCGCGCAATGCCAATGCTGCAAACATCGTCGAGTTTGGCACCTCGTTTGGTATTTCAACTCTGCACCTGGCTGCGGCACTGCGTGACAACGGCGGCGGCAACCTGATCAGCACTGAATTTGAGCCCTCTAAAGTGGCGCGGGCGCGGGAACATCTCGCCGAGGGCGGCCTGGCCGACTTGGTGGAAATCCGCGAGGGCGACGCACTGAATACCCTCGCGACCGATCTCCCCGAAAACATCGATCTGCTGCTGCTCGACGGAGCCAAGGCGCTTTACAGCGACATCCTGGATCTGGTGGGGAGCCGCCTTTTGCCGGGTGCACTGATCGTGGCCGACAACGCCGACCAGAGCCCGGACTACCTAAGCCGGATGCGGTCGCCCGGCAGTGGCTACCTGTCCGTGTCGTTCGGCGAGGACGTGGAGTTGTCGATGCGGCTGGGCTAAGTCAACAACGCGTAGTGGGAATCCTCGCAATGGCACCATCGAGCTGCCGAATCTCCGACAGACCTTATTCCCACGGAACACGCTTGATTGTCATGAATAAAGTCCGTCGGAGAATTCCTCTAAGAGCAATGCCTTTCGATTACTTTTCCTGCCGTTTTTAACCTAGCAAAGTCCGTCGAAGTTTTCCGGGCTGCGCAAGAATTTTCGACAACTAAATGAAGTACGTCGAGCACATCGCATTGATACGCCTTTACTTGCATTCGGGTGGCGATTTTCGGTGGTCAGCCGAGAGAATCTTGGACTTACGGCACATACCAGTCCAAGTTATTGTCCGCATCCCCCTCTGGTCAGACTTCAGCGGTATTCAACAAACTTTGATCAGATTGCGCGGTACAACCGCTTTTCCACCAACACCGTGCCTTGCAGCCGACGCCAAGCCTTGGCTGCTGCTAACACGCCGAGGTCTACCAGAGGCTCAACAAGCACGACGGCCATGTACGCCGCGCCAAAGCTGGCAATTTGGTTCAGGTTTTCAATACCGACACCGCGGCCATACAACGCCCAGAAGCCGACCCAGACCACAATACCGCCTTGATAGGCGACGGAGAGCTTGAACGCTTGCATGTATCCGATGTCAACATAAGCCAGCTCTTCCGGAATGATACGGCGCGCCAAGGCAGCAGTGGCAAACAAAGGCACCAGCAGGGTAGTGACATTCATGCCGTATTGGGGAATGTCCTGAGGTTCGAAGAACAGGCCTTGGATCAACAAGCCGGCCGCGAGGCTGATGCAGGCAGGCGCCACACCAAAAACCAGCATCAACGTGGTACCCAGAATCAAATGCACTTCGGAAACCCCGACAGGATGATGAGGCAGTAGCTCAAAAAAGCTGAACACCAGCGCCGCGGCAATCGCAGAGCGCAGCAGCAAGGCGGCAATGCCCTCATTCTTCAACATATCCAGCGCGAGCTTGGCGGTGTAAGCGAGCGCTGCCGCTGCAGTCCCGTAGCTCATAAGTATTTTGGTGCCGTCAACGAGACCGGGTTCGATGTGCATGGTGTATTTCCTCAACTAGCTAAAGACTCGCGCCAGCATCCCCGCCAGCGCCTGAGCATTACGATCGCGCGGCCGTTGCAGGCCGCGCGTTCACCTTGTTGGCCGGTATCCGGGCTGACGGAACAAACTTCCATCGCCTTCCCAGGCTCGTGTTCAAAACTATGAGTCACGATCAAAGGCCAACGGCCATCGTTGCGTTACAACCTTTGGGCCGGTGCCTGCTATCTATCCAGTGCTTTGGTAACCTCGCCTATGGATGTCAACCGTTGTAGCTGAAGAACATTGAGCAGCGCTTCGAGAAACCGCTCGTAGTAATCCCACGGTGGCTGCGCTGAACAATCGAGTTGTTCCCAGTTTCCGATCGAGTGAATCAGCTGCTGGCGAAAATCCTCCCATTCGAAATGGCCCTCCTTGGACACCGCAAGCGCCAATCCAAAAAGCTGGCGTTGCCACTCCTGGCTGAAGTGCAACTTGCCATTGCTATGAGGTGGTGCATCAGCTTGCCCAAGCATGCGGGATGCGGCGTATTCTTCGAAGCGGGTAAACATCGCGTGAGCCTCAGATTGTCTTGGGCGCTTGTACCAGTGCGACACCCATCATCGACTCGGGAGTGACCAGCGCAGCCAGCGCTTCCTCGCTTAAGCCTTCGGTATTGGCCGGCCGTTCCGGTATGACGAACCAGCGAATTTGCGCGCTGCTGTCCCACACCCGCACTTCAGCGCCTTCATTCACCGGAACGCCGAACTCGCGCAAGACGGCACGTGGCTCGCGCACGCCACGGGCGCGGAAAACCGGATCCTTGTACCAGTAGGGCGGCAAACCGAGCAGGGGCCACGGGTAGCAAGAGCAAAGCGTGCAAATGATGAGGTTGTGCACGCCGGGGACGTTCGCCACCGCTGCCATGTGTTCGCCCTCGGCTCCCGTCATGCCCTGCGGCAGTTGCAGCTCGGCGATAGCCTTGGGCGTATCGGCGAGCAAGCGCTCCTTGTAAGTGGGGTCGGTCCACGCCCGTGCGACGACGCGCGCGCCGTTGAAGGGGCCGGCGACCTTCTCGAAGTGCTCGAGCACGGCATCGACTGAGTCGCTGCCGATCACGCCTTTTTCGATCAGAAGGGTCTCCAGTGCGCGGACCTTTGCGGCGTTCGCCGCTTCGCGTTCCTCGTTGTACTTGAACAGGTCGTCGCTCATAGTCCTTCTCTCAGGTAAGCCTCGAAGAGGTCCGCATAAATCGTCGTGTTTGGCTCGGACATACCGGGCCCCCAGATGTCCTCAGCAGCAAACGCTACGCGGTACACCGGCATGGGTGCGCCAATCCCGTCGGGCCCTGTCGAGCAGAAGTACCCGAAAGCCCCTGAATACACCTCCATGACGGTACCCCGCTTGTTGCGCAGGTAGCCGGGTAGCCGGGTATGTTCCACTGCCGGCGGGTCGCCCACCCGAACCAGCTGGCGCTGGACGAACCGCGGTGCGTCGGGCAGCGTTCGAAGGGGAGAATCGCCGCGCAGCAGGTAGTCGACGATCTGTTGCTTGATGGGCTCGCTGGGCCTATCGGGCAGCGGTGCGCCTGGCTCGGCGCTGTAATGCGCTGTCGCACGCGCCAGCTCGTCGCTGTTGAAGTAGCCTTTATCGACGAAGAACTGGGTGATGCCCATCAGCCACTTCTCGTAATAGCGGAACTTAAAGTACTCGAAAGGCTGCATCGCCTCGGCACCGGAGCGCAGCGACGCCCAGGTCCACGTTTCCTTGAACGTGGTCGGCAATGCAGCCACCGGGTACTTCGGCAATGCGTCTGCAAGATGTGCACTTTCGGCCATCATTACGGTGTGGATGCCGAAAATCCGCTTTTCCCATTCCTGCACAAAAACGCGGATTTCTAGGCTGACAGGCCCGAGGTTTTCGAGGCCGCCCAGAGTGTGTTGAAGTTTCATGGTGTGGCACCATTTTGGCTAGAGGCAACGCAACCGAGGAATCCGTCGCGCAGCGAATCCACGTCCAGATTCCGTCCAATGAACACCAGCCGACTGCGGCGCGGCTCTCTAGGTCGCCAGCCGCGACCCGGCCGGGCATCGAGCAGCATGTGAACGCTGTGAAAGTGGAACTGCCGTGCCTCGCCTCGCAGGTTCAGCACGCCCTTGCTTCGCATCAACCGGGCACCCGACTGTTGGACCAGCTGGTTCATCCAGCGATTGAACCGCTCTGCGTCAACGGCCTCATCGGTCTCGATGCTGTATGAGCCGATCGAGGTGTCGTGCTCGTGGTCGTGTTCGTCTTCCAGGAGATCGGGCTCGACCGACAGCACGTTCGCCAGGGAAAACCGCTTCGTGCCGAGCAGCTCACCCACCGGGATCCGCGCGTGTTCAGCCTGAACTAGGTGCGCAGCCGGGTTTAGCCGACGTAACTCTCGCTCAAGCCTCTTCACTGCTTCATCATCGACCGTCTCGATCTTGTTGAGCATGATGACGTCAGCAAAGGCTATTTGCTCGCGCACAACATCGTCGCCGAGATGGAGTAGAAGATGGTGTGCATCGGCAACGGTAATGACCGATTCAAGTTCCACGCGCTCCAACATGGCCGCATCGGCGAGAAAACTCTGCAATACCGGAGCCGGGTCGGCCAGCCCGGAGGTTTCGATGATCAGGCGATCGACCGGCCGGCCGGCACGCTGGAGCAGCTCGCTGACCGCCACTGCCAGGTCTTTGCGCACCGTGCAGCAGATGCAGCCATTGGTGATCTCGATAAGCGGCCGCTCATCGGCGACGATCAGTTCACCGTCGATGCCAACCTCGCCAAACTCGTTGACGATGACGCCGATGAAAGCGTCATGGCACTGATCTAGCAGGTGGTTTACGAGTGTCGTCTTACCGGCACCCAGAAAGCCGGTGATGATCGTGACGGGAATCATCCGCTGTGACGTTTCGAAGCTGCCAGAGCGGAGGCAGGATGGGGATTTTCCGCCGATGTAACCGGCTCGCGCATGTCCAGTCCGTGGCGATCACGAATGAAAATCGCCCCCACAGCCAAAGTGATCACCGACACAGCAACCGTGTAGAGAAGGCCGTGGAAGATGTCGCCACTGCCTACCACCATTGCCGTCGCCACGAAAGGCGCGAAGCCACCGATCCAGCCATTCCCGAATTGCAGTGCCACCGAGACGCCGCTATAGCGAACCTGTGTTGGAAACTGTTCAACGAGGAACGCACCCATCGGGCCGTACACCATGGTCGAGAGGAAAATCAGCCCGAACAGCATCAGCACAATCATGGGCGCATTCACGCGGGCTGGATCGGCGACCAGCGGCATGCCGCGCTCAACCAGCACGCGACGTACCACGGCTTCGTCAAAACCGGGCAATGTGACCTCGCCAATCACGAGCCGCAGTTCGCCTTGCTGCTGCTGCAGCGTATATGGAATACCTTGCGCGGCCAGGAATGAGCGGGCGCGCGTGCACGGCTTGGTCGCCTTTGGCTGAAAGAGCTGACCGACAAATGATTGTTCCTCACGGCAGTCGCTACCCTCAATGACGACATGAGTCCGAGCGCGGAACTCTTCCAGCGCGGGATTCCCGTATTTGGCCATGCCCTGGAAGAGAGGCACGAACAGCAATGCAGACAGCAGACAGCCCGTCAGCATGATCCACTTTCGACCAACCAGATCTGAAAGCCAGCCGAAAAGCACGAAGAACGGTGTGGCCAGCACGAGAGCGATCGTGAGGTAGCCATAGGCAGATTGAGCGGGCAGCTTCAGCATGGTGGTGAGGAACTGCAGGCTGTAGAAGTGCGCCGTATACCAGATGACGGCTTGTCCTGCCACTGCACCGAAAATCGTCACCAGCACAATGCGCAGAGTGCGCGCATTTCCGAAAATGTCTTTGATCGGGTTTCGCGAGCCCTTTCCGTGCGCCTTCATCTCGAGAAATATCGGCGACTCCTCCAGCCGCATCCGCACATAAAGCGAATACGCGAGCAACCCCAACGACAGCACGAACGGCACACGCCATCCCCAAGAGGCAAAGGACTCCGCGGACAACGACGATCGCAGTATCAGGATCACAGTCAGGGAGGCGAGCAGCCCGAGGGTTCCAGTGATCTGCAGCCAACTCGTCGTGAAGCCGCGATGCCGCGGATCTGCGTGCTCTGCGATGTAAGTGACAGCGCCGCCGAACTCTCCGCCGATCGCCAGGCCCTGCACCAGCCGCAGCAGGACCAAAATCGCCGGAGCGGCCCAGCCGATGGTCTCGAACGTGGGGAGGAAGCCGATGGTCGCGGTGGCCAGGCCCATGATCATCATTGTCACAAGAAAGGTTTTCTTGCGTCCAACTAGATCGCCCAAGCGTCCGAAGACGATTGCACCGAAGGGCCTCAGCACGAAGCCTGCGCCAAAGGTCGCGAGCGACGCGAGAATGGCTGCGGATTCGTTGCCCTTGGGAAAGAACAATCCGCTGAAGAACACTGCGAGGCTACCGTAGATGAAGAAGTCATACCACTCGAACACGGTGCCGAGTGCGGCGGCGAAGACCACGCGGCGCGTTTCGCGGGGGTTCCCTGGCGTTGCGGGGGATGCGGGGGATGCGTTTATGTTTGTTGTCATGTCCATACTCCTAGATGTATGGCGATGCCGTCAGGCACCGCTCCGCTTGTCGACACGCGCAATGAAGTCGCGCAGGATGGCGTTAAAACGCTCGGGTTGCTCCAGCATCGGGAAGTGCGCAGCGGCGGGGACCAACTGCAGTATGGCACCAGGAATACCGGCCGCGAGTGCCTGGGATTGCGCAGGTGGCGTGATGGCATCCTCTTCGCCGCAGACGACGAGCGTCGGCAAAGTCAGATGCTCAAGCTCCTCACGGCTGTCGGCCTCGTTGAGTGAAACGATGGCTTCGCGCGCGACGAAGTTTGGAGTCTGTGCGACCTGTTCGCGAGCGAACGCCACCAGTTCGGGCGATGCAGCTGAGCCGAACGAGCGATCGATCACCGCCTGGCTTGCGGCGACGATACCGAGGCGATCGATCGCCTCCAGCACATTCTTCACGCGGACGTCAGGACCGAGTCCGTGTGGCGTTGCACCCACTAGCACCAGGGCGCGCAGGCGGTCTCCGTGCGTGAGTGCGAACCGTTGGGAAATCGTGCCGCCCATCGAGAGCCCCACGAGAATCACGTCTTTGAGGTCTAACTTGTCAAACAGCAACACCAAATCGGCCACGAAGGCGTCGATGGTGTAACGGCGAGTCTGCGGATGCGCCGAGCGACCATGCCCAGGCAAGTCCAGTATCACCAGTCGGTGATCGCGCGCGAACTCGCCGATTTGCTCGCGCCAGAACTCACCCGTTGTGGTGAAGCCGTGACAAAACACGAGCGTCGGGCCTTGGCCCGCCACCCGCACATGCATGTCTCCGATAGAAAAATTATTGTCCATGTGCATTTCCAGTTGGGGAATCGAACGCCCCGCGTTGTCGAGCGCGAGGCGGGCTTACTCAGCAAACCTGATGCCAAGGCGCGTTTCCCGTCGACATGAACGCGCAAGCTGTTGATTTGTTGGAAGAAATTCCCCTTCCAGTCCTGCTTGACGCAGCAGAATATTGGCTGTAATCTCATAATTGAGTCTCTAAATCTCATTATTGATACAAGTTATGCCTTTTCCAGAATGGTTTGGCTCTGGCCAGAATGAAGCCGAGCTACTGCGCCGCGTGCTGGATCACGTGTCCGACTGTCTCGTCGCGGTGGATACCGAAGGGCGCGTCGTGCTGATCAACGCGCCGTATTGCCGCCTGCTGGGCGGTTCACCGGGGGATTTCATTGGCCGGCACATCACCGATGTCGTGTCGCCAAAGACTCGGCTCCATCATGTTGCGCGGGGCGACACAACCGTGACCATGATGACGCTGGAAGTCCACGGCCACCAGCTGCTGGCGCGCCAGGTGCCTGTCTACCAGGACGAACGGATCATCGGCGCAGTGGGCCTCGCTCTGTTCTCCGATATGGCTGCGCTGAAAAAGGCGGTTGCCGTTGCTGCGGACGGCGACCGTGCCATTCACAGCTCGCCGACACCGTGGACCGCGCGGCACAAGCTCGCGGACATCTTGGGACGCGGAGCAAGAATGCATGCTGTGCGGGCAGCCATTGAACAGGCTGCGCCGCTGTCGTTGCCGGTGCTAGTGCAGGGCGAGACTGGAAGCGGAAAAGAACTGGCAGCCAGCGCCATCCACGCCCTGTCACCGCGAGCTCGGCGACCATTCGTATGGGTCAACTGCGCCTCGATTCCGGAGTCGCTGATTGATGCGGAACTTTTCGGCTACGAAGGCGGCGCCTTCACCGGAGCCCGAACTCGCGGAAAACCGGGCAAGTTCGAACTGGCGAGCGGGGGCACGCTATTCCTCGATGAGATCGGTGACATGCCATTGAGCCTGCAGGCCAGTCTTCTGCATGCTGTTCAGAATCAGGAGATCGTTCGAGTCGGTGGCGTTTCACCGATTCCGATCGATACGCGAGTTGTTTGCGCCACCCATCGCGACCTACAGGCCCGCGTAGATGCCGGCCAGTTTAGAGCTGATCTGTATTACCGACTGAACGTACTCGGTGTGCGTATGCCTGCTTTACGTGAGCGCGATGACCTTGAATGGATGATCGAGCAACTGCTTGATCGCATGGCGCGGCGAGAGGGTCTGCCAAGTCGCCGGGTGCCACCAACAGTTCGCTCGCGATGGCTGGCCTTTGACTGGCCGGGCAACGTGCGCCAGTTAGAAGCAGCTGTGTTGCGCTTCCTGATTTCCGGCGATACCGACCTTCCGGCTGGGCGACCAGCAAGACGACTGGGGGATGACGCTGAAATGGGTGGAACCTCGATAACGACCACTTTGCAGGCACATTTGGATCGCGAGCGCGATGCCTATATACGAAAGGCGCTCGCGGAGACCGCGGGGGACAAGGACGAGGCTGCGCGCCGGCTCGGCATAAGCCGGGCAACTTTGTATCGCGAACTTCGGCGCGCGCCGGCATCAACATAACGAAATTAGTGTAGGTAGTTATCCATGGTAATCAAAGATTTTCCGCGGGAATAGAGACTGTCCTAGTAAGTGGTCATCCCCGGCCGCACGCCTTCATAGGCGCGTTGCAGCAATTGTCGGATTTCGTCGCGCTGCGCTGGGCCGATCGGGCGCGGGTTCCAGTATGGATTGCGGACCGCAAGGTCGGCCGCGTGATCTAGATCCACTGCTTGCATGCCGATGTCTTTTAGCGCCACAGGTGCCCCGTTGTCGCGGGCCAAGTCGAACAACCCCGCCGCGGCGCTGTCGCGGCCCGCGGTTCCGAGGGCGCGGCAGATGCGGGCCATGGCCGTTGGCGCGGCTTGCGCGTTGAATGCCACGGCTTGGGACAATACGACGGTGTGCACCTCGGCATGCGGCAGATTGAAGCTGCCGCCCAATGTGTGGCACAGCTTGTGGTGCAAGGCCATCCCCACATTGCCAAGCACCACGCCGCAGAGCCAGGCACCGTACAGCGCCTCGCCACGCGCACCTAGATCATCGGCACGCCGGCTGATAGCGGGCAAGGCCTGCGCGATAGCGCGTATGCCTTCCTCGGCCATCAGGTCCATTATCGGATTGCTGTCCTGTGCATATAGGCCTTCGACGGCATGCGCAATCGCATTCATGCCGCTGGTCACACTCAGTGCCACGGGCAAAGTTAGGGTCAGCTCCGGATCGTAAATCACCGTGCGCGGCAGCGCGCGCAAATCTTTCCCGGTCTTCTTCAATCCGGCCTCGGTGATACCGTAGATCGGCGTCATCTCGCTACCGGCATAAGTAGTGGGGATGGCCAAAATGGGCAGACCTGAATCCAGCGCGATTGCCTTGCCCAGGCCAGTGGTGGAGCCGCCGCCAATGGCAATCGCGCAATCTGCCCCCAGTCGGCGCGCTTCCTCCCGCGCTTCGCGTGCTGTCTCCATCGGTACATGCATCATGGCTCTCGGGAAGATGCCGACAGCGCGATGTCCAATACGATCCGCCACCATCTGCGCCTGGTTCCGCTGCTCGGGTGTCGACAGTACCAGCGCTCTCCGTGCTCCCAGCAACTCGATCTCCCGTTCGAGGTGTTTCAGGGAACCGGCGCCAAACACCACCCGCGAGGAATGACCGCTGTAGATGAATTCCTTCATGGGTATCTCCCGCCAGCCGCTTCATAATCCACCTGGTGCCGCTCAATACGGATTCCCACCAGCTCGTCCCTGACCCGCAGATGCTCGTGATGATTCGCATACGCGTCCAACGCCGCCTGCGACTCGAATTCGCTGTACAGCACAAGGTCGCACGCGTAGTCAACCTGGCTGACATCGATGCCAATCTCCAGATGAATCAACCCAGGAATGCGTCCCTTCAATCCGTGAAATTCGCGGCGCACGCGTTCGATGTTGGCGTGCTTCTCTTCGAGTGTGCCTGCGCGTACCTTCCACATCACGATATGACGGATCATTTCCTGCCTCTCAGTTCGCGAGGCCGCCACGCAGGAGCATGGGACGGCTTGGTTTGACAGGATTGAGCACGAAGTCGTACTCGACGAGATAGCTACCGTCGGGCTGAGGTTTCCAGTCGGCCACCAGGGACTGGCGCACGCCGAATACGGCATCCGAGTCGAGGTAAGGGTCATCGCCCCGGAAAACATGGGTGATCAGTGTTTCATAGCCATCGGCCTTGATCATGAAATGCAGATGGGCCGGCCGCCACGGATGGCGGCCTGCGGCTTTGAGCAGGTCGCCCACCGGGCCGTCATGCGGTATCGCATAGGGAACGGCCAGGATGGAGCGGAAGTGGTAGGTCCCTTTCGCATCGGCATTGAAGGTTCCGCGTGCCTGCGCATGGTCGATCTCAGTGTGCTGCACGTCATACAGGCCCTCTTCGTCGGACTGCCAGACATCGATGTGGGCGCCCGGCACAGCCTCCCCTGCCGCGCCGCGAACCGTGCCGCGAACCAGGCAAGGAATTCCGCGTGCACCGTTTGCGATGTCCTCACCGAGTTCGTAGTGCGGCGCGCCCTCCACATGGAAGGGGCCGAATACCGTGGCTTCGGTGCAGCCCTGGGGTTTGTCGTTGTTCATCGCCACCGTCAACATCGACAGGCCCAGCACGTCGGACAACAGGATGAACTCCTGACGCCTGTCGTCGGTGATATGGCCACAGCGCGTGAGGAATTCAATGCCCTTGAACCACTCCTCTTCGGTAAGCTCAACCTCGCGCGCGAAGGCATGCAGGTGATTGACCAGGCTGGTCATGATGTGTTTGAAGCGCGGATCCTCCGCTGCGGCATGGCGCGCGAGCACGGCTTCGGTGATGGTATTGCGGTCAAGGTTGCGCATGGTGGCTTTCCTTTTTTTCAGTCCAGTTGGAGCTGTGTCTGCCGCGCAATCATCCCCCACTTGGCGAAATCCTCGCGGCTGCGCTTCTCGGATTCCTGCGGCGTGCCGGCCTCCACGCGCAGGTCCATTTCCGCCAGCCGTGCCTTGATGGCCGGCGCCATCAGCGCGGCGCGCACGTCGCGCTGGATTTTCTCCGCGACCGGGGCAGGCAGGCTTGCGGGCGCCAGCAAGGTTTCGAAGAAGGTCGCATCGAAGCCGGCGTGGCCGCTCTCGGCCACCGTGGGCACCGCGGGCAAGAGTACCGAGCGTTCCTTGCTGGAGACGGCGACCGCCAGGAGCCGATTACTCTGCACATGCGGTAGCACCACGGAAGAGACGATAAAACCGCAGTCCACATGGCCCGCGAGCACGTCCTGCGCGGCCGGCCCTGGCCCCTTGTAGGGCACATGAGTCCGCTTGGTGCCAGTAGCCGCCAGCAGCATTTCCATGGCCATGTGGCTGGGCGTGCCGGGCCCGCCGGAGGCGTAGGTGTTGGTGGCGGGAAGCCGGGTGAACTTGGCGAGTGTATTGACGCCGGAAGCCGGGTTGCAGACTAGCATCTGGTTAAAGCTCGCGAAGTAGGTCACCGGCTTGAGCGACTGCCGCAGGTCGAAGCCGAGCTTTTTATAAAGATGCGGGTTAATCGTGAGCACGGTGTCGGGGCCGACCAGCAGAGTGTGCTCATCCCTGGCCTGGGCCACTTCCCCGGCCGCGATATTGCCGCCCGCCCCGGGCTTGTTGTCGACAATGACGGGCTGTTTCCACGCCGCCTGCAGGGCGGGCTGGATCAGCCTGGCAATCACATCGCCCGGTGTTCCGGGAGGAAAGGAGGCCACTATGCGCACGGGCTTGGTAGGCCAGGTCTGGGCCTGCGCTGGTGCCAGCAGCGCCAAAGCCGTTGCAATAGCCTGTAGCGGGAAAAGTTGGCGGATGAGGGCTTTCATTCAAGTCTCCTTCTGGGTGTTGTTATCGGTGTTGTCATCGGCCCGTGACGCGCATCAGCACGGCCGTCGCGTCGCTCGCCGCCAAACCGCGCCAGGCAACAATCTGGTCGGGGCGTATGAGTGCCAGCGGCGCTTCATACAGCTCGCGCAGCGAGGCCTGCGGCAGCCGCACCACTCGCAGGTCGACTGAAAGCGCCCGCGCGGCGGCTTCGAAAGCGGCCGTGGAAGGCACATCCGGGCCCAGCGCGAGCAGCGTCCATTCACTGTGGAAACAATCAAACAGCGAGCGGCCGTCGTCCAGCCACGCATGCGGCGGACGCCCTCCCGGGCTCGCAGTAGCGATGTAGCGGTTGGGCTCATCGGGCGGCAGCGCCGCGCCGTCGCCGGCGACGATGGGCGATCCGTCGTAGCGGCCGCCGAAGGTGACGCCGGGAATGTTGAATTCGAGCCTGGCGTGCTCGCCGAAGTAGCGGGCCGCAAGTTCACGCTCTGCATCGCCCTTCGGCGAAGCTTCGTCGAGCTCGGCCTTGGCAACAAACAAGCCCACCGAGTCGGCAAAGCGCCGTGCATAACCGGTATTGCGTTCGGCCAGCGGCTTGCGCTCGGCTGCATAGCTGTCCAGCAGCGCCGCGGGCGCCTGGTCGCGCACAACGCTGGCGAGCTTCCAGCCCAGGTTCACCGCGTCCTCAATCGCGGTGTTGTAGCCCAGGCCGCCGGTCGGCGTGAACAGGTGGGCCGCATCGCCGGCGATAAACACCCGGCCCTGCTGGAAACGCTGGGCGACGAGGGCGTGGCCGGCTAGCCAAGTCCCCATCGACAGTATCTCGACGGGCAGTTCCATGCCGACGGCTTCGGCGAAGACGCGGCGGGCGTCGTCCTCGGTCCAGTTGTCGGCGTCTTCCCCGGGCCGCAGCGCCGCATGGAAGGCATATTCCGACACGCCGTCTACCGAGGCCATGAAGGCGCGCCGCTGGTGGTTGACCGCGACATACATCCAGGCCTTGGGATGCTGAAGCACTGACAGAAAGCCCGGCGCGCGCAGGTAGACGGCGAACATCTTTCCGCCCATAAACTCGCGCTGTATGCCGGTGACGCCGCCCCATTCGATGCCCAGCTGGCGGCGCACGAAGCTGCGCGCGCCGTCGGCGCCGACCAGATACCTAGCCTTCACTTCCTGCGCCGGGCCACCGGCGGTGGGACGAACCGTCGCGTTCACGCTGTTTTCTTCTTCGGCGAAACGCTCCAGCGACCAGCCATAACGCAGTTCGGCCGAAGGCCAGGATTCGGCATGGCGGCGCAGGGCCTGCTCGACGAATTTCTGCGACACACGGTGCGGCAGTTCGGCCGCGCTCCACGAGCCGGTCATGGATTTGATCTTGACCTGTGCCTCGGTCGCGGTGGGCAGGCTGATGCGCGAGAGTTCGTGCCGCGCGTAGCGCGTGAAGTAGGCGATATCGGTCGGATGGTCGGCGGGCAGCCCAAGCGCGCGAATCTCGTGGGCAAAGCCCAGGCGCCGGAAGTGCTCCATCGTGCGGGCCTGGGTGGCGTTGGCTTGCGGGTTGAAGGCGGTGTCGGGCTTGGCATCGACCACCAGGCAACGCACGCCGCGGCGGCCCAGTTCATTCGCAAGCATGAGGCCGCAGGGGCCGCCGCCGGCGACCAGAACATCTGTCTCTAGCACGTGCGGCTCGGATGGGAGAGGCATGGCGTTTTATTCCTTTGTGTTGGTTTTTGCTGAAGACCTTGTCCTCAGCCATGGCGACGCCGCAATGGCCGGGGTGACCGGCCCATGCGACAGGCAAAGCTCAATAGACAGGCGGCAAGGGCCGCCGCTGTCAGTCGCCCTGTATCTTCCGGTCGCGGATCAGCTTGCCGAAGCGCTTGGAGTCCTCAGCGCCCTTGCGCCCGAACTCCGCAGGCTTGAGCGGCAACGCCACGTTGCCGATCGCGAGGATGCGCTCCTTGGTCGCCGCCTGGTTCAGCACTCGATTGACTTCGGTATTGACACGGTCGATCACGGACTGCGGCGTGCCTGTGGGTGCGTAGAGGCCGAACACCGCATCGGCATCAAAACCCTTGAGCCCCAGTTCGTTGAGGGTGGGCACCTCGGGCACCTGGGGCGCGCGCTGCGGACTGCCGACCGCCAGCATGCGCAGCTTGCCGGTCTTGACATGCTGCAACGCGATACCAGGGTCAAACAGAAAGTCGATCTGCCCGCCCAAGAGATCGGTCAATGCCGGTGCCGCACCGCGGTAGGGAACGTGCACGGCGAATGTCCCGGTCTCGCTCTTCATCATCTCGGTGGCCAGGTGCGGCGAGCTGCCATTGCCAGGCGAGCCAAAGGCGCGTTGGCCGGGGTGGGATTTGAGGTCGGCGATCAAACCTTTGAAATCCTTGACCGGGCTGTCGGCACGCACCACGAGATAGAAGGGAACACGGGCTACCGAGGCCACTGGCACCAGGTCCTTGGCCGGATCGAAGGTCATCTTGGCGTACAGGTGCGGATTGATGGACACCGTGCCGCCGGAAGCCATGAGCAGGGTGTAGCCGTCGGCCGGCGACCTGACGACGGACTCGGCGCCCAGGTTGCCGCCCGCGCCGCCCTTGTTCTCTACCAGGACCGGCTGGCCCAGCGCTTCGTGCAGCGGCGGCGCGATCAGCCTGGCCAGCTGGTCGGCCGCGCCGCCAGGCGCAAAGTTAACGACGATCTTGATCGGTTTGTTTGGCCAGTTCTGGGCGTGTGCGAGCGAGCCCATACACAGGCTGGTCGCCAACACGAGGGTTGTGAGCAGTGTTTTCATTGTGGGTGTCTCCTGCATCAAAACGGGTAGTGGCGGGCGATGGTTTGCACCGTAATCCAACGCAGCTCGGTGAACGCATCGATGCCGGCGCGGCCGCCAAAACGGCCGTAACCCGAATCCTTGACACCGCCGAAGGGCATTTGGGCCTCGTCGTGCACGGTGGGCCCGTTGACGTGGCAGATACCCGAGTCGATACGGTTGGCCACCTCCCAGGCGCGCGCGATGTCACGCCCGAACACTGCGGCCGACAGGCCGTAGGGGTTGTCATTGGCCACCCGCACGGCTTCTTCCACGCCATCGACACGCACGATGGGTTTCACCGGACCAAAGCTCTCGTCGTGGTAGATGCGCATCTCGGACGTCACATGGTCAAGCAGGGTCGCGGGCATCAAGGTGTTCTCCGCCTTGCCGCCGCAGACCAGTGTGGCGCCTTTCGCGAGGGCATCGTCGATCAACGCATTACAGCGTTCCACCGTGCTGGCGTCGACGACCGAACCCAGCACCACCGGCCCCTTGCGAGGGTCCCCCAGCGGCAGCTTCACCGCCTTCGCGGCAAGCCGTTCCACAAAGGCACCGGCGATGCGCTTGTCGACCACGATGCGCTCGGTGCTCATGCAGATCTGGCCGCTGTTGGCAAAGGCGCCGAAGGCCGCGGCGTTGACTGCGGCATCGAGGTCGGCGTCGTCCAGAATCACCAGCGGGGCTTTGCCCCCCAGCTCGAGAACCGCCGGCTTGAGGTATTTGGCGCAGGTCGCCGCAATCATCTTGCCTACCCGCGTCGACCCGGTGAAATTCACGCGGCGCAAGGCCGGATGGGCAATGATGGCTTCCACCACCGCCGGCGCATCAGCCGGTGCGTTGGTGATGAAGTTGACGACGCCCGGAGGAAAACCCGCATCCTTGAACACCTCAACAATCAGGCCGTGTGTGGCGGGGCTCAGTTCCGAGCCCTTGAATACCACCGTGTTGCCGCAGGCCAGTGGCGTCGCGATGGCGCGCACGCCCAGGATGACCGGTGCGTTCCAGGGCGCGATGCCCAGCACCACGCCGGCCGGACGGCGCACGGCCAGCGCCAGGCTGCCGGGCACGTCGGAGGGGATGACTTCCCCGCTGATCTGCGTGGTGAGGCCGGCCGCTTCCTGCAGCATGCCCACGGCCAGGTGCACGTTAAAGCCTGCCCAGGGGGCGGCCGCACCGGTTTCCGCGGCCATGACCGCCATCAGTTGCTGCGCTTTGGCTTCGAGCGCGTGCGCCGCCTTCAGCAGCAGTGCGCGGCGCTCGCCGGGGCCGGTGCGCGACCAGGTCTGGAACGCGGTGGCGGCGGCGTCAACCGCCGCGGTCGCGTCAGCCGCCGTGGCCGCAGGTGCAGTGGTCGCCACCGTGCCGTCGAGCGGATTGCGGCGCTCGAATGTGGCGCCGCTGCTTGCCTGCCGCGCCTCGCCGTTGATCAGCATTGATATCTTGCTCATGTCTTTTGTCTCCTTGTTTCTGGAATTGTGTTTGTTGTTTGTCTCAGGCAATTTCGACTTCGACCAGCATAGTCTCGCTGGACTGCAAAGCCTGTTCGAGTGCCCGGCGAAGCTGGTCGGCGCGCGCTACGCGAAGCCCGCGAACGCCCTGGGCCGCGGCCAGGCCAACAAAGTCGAGATCGGGAAGCTCGGTTCCCGGCACGGGTTCATCGGCCCGGTAGCCGAAGATGCGCGCGAAGTCGTGCAGCGCGGCATAACGGCGGTTATTCAGGATCACGATGGTCATGGCCAGGCCGAGCTGCGCGGCGCTCCACAGCGCCTGGATCGCGTACATCGCGGAGCCGTCCCCCACCAGCGCGATGACGCGGGCGCCCGGCTTGCCCATGGCAATGCCGACCGACGCGGGCAAGCCCCAGCCCAAGCCTCCGCTGCACATGGTGTAAAAAGTTTCCGACTCGAAAATCGGCAGATGACCGTGCATGACGGGCCGCGCACTGGGCGCCTCTTCAACGATGATGCTGTCGCGCGGACGCACATCGGTGAGCGTCTGCAACACCCAGGCCACCGGCAGGCGCTCGCCCGGCGAAGGCTCGGGCACGCGCGCGGGCCGCGCATGCACCGGTGGCGCGGCCCTGGGCGCGGGCGCGGGGCGGTCCAGCAGATCCAGCAAGCCAAGCCGGATGCTGCCGACCACCGAGGTTCCCGTCGGCGCCCAGGCGGCGACCTGGGGGTCTTCGGTCAACTGCACAAGCCGGGCTCCGTCGGGCAAGTGCGCGCCCCCGGCTCCCTCGATGTGATAGGTGAATGCCGGCGCTCCAAGGGCGAACACCAGGTCGTGGCTGGCCAGCCGCTCAACGATTCGCTCACGCATCGCCGACAGGAAACCGGCCCACAGCGGATGATCTTCCGGGAAGCTGCAACGCCCGGACATGGGTGCGACATACACGCGCGCGTTGTGGCGCTCCGCCAGCTTGACCGCCTCGTTCCAGGCGCCGTCGCGGTCGACCGACGCGCCGACCACAATCGCCGGCGCACGGGCGGCGTCCAGCGCGTCGCCAATTTTGGCTAGGAGACCGGGCTCGGGGCGCAGGTAACGGCTGACTTCGCGCGCGTCGACCGGCAGTGTCTTCACGGCCCAGTCATCCGAGGGGACCGACACCAGCACCGGCCCGCATGGCGGCGTCATGGCGATGTAATAAGCGCGCGCGATCGCCAGGGGCACATCCTCTGCGCGTGCGGGCTCAACACTCCACTTCACGTACGGCTTCGGAAGCTCGGCGGCCTGCATGGACCCGAGAAAAGGATCGAAGGGCAGGATGGAGCGCGCCTGCTGGCCAGCTGTGATCACCAGTGGCGTGCGGTTGCGAAAGGCGGTGAAGATATTGCCCATCGCGTGGCCTACACCCGCGGCCGAGTGCAGGTTCACGAAGGCCGCGTTGCGCGTCGCCTGCGCATAGCCGTCGGCCATGCCCAGCACGACGCATTCCTGCAACGCCAGCACGTAGTGGAAGTCGTCCGGGAAGTCCATGAACATGGGAAGCTCAGTCGAACCGGGATTTCCGAAGATGGACGTCATGCCGAACGAGCGCAGCAAGCGGAACACCGCCTCGCGAACCGTCACCCGCTCCGTCACTTCGTCCTGGCCTGGCACAGCAGGCGCGACACGTTGATCCATCGATGTCTCCAACTTGAAAGAAGCCAAGTCTCGCAAGGGCGGTTACATGCGTCAATGCAATGAACCGTATACCGTAAAATCCACAGAATGCATATTGACCAGCTCGACATGAACCTCCTTCGGCTCTTCGAAGCGGTTTATCGGCTGGGCAGCGTCAGCCGCGCGGCGGATGCCCTGGGCCTCTCGCAACCCGCGGCCAGCCAGGGCTTGACGCGACTGCGGCTCGCGCTCGGCGACGCCTTGTTTGTCCGCACCGGCGGAAGCATGCGTCCGACGCTGCGCGCCGAACGCCTGGCCAGCGTGGTCCAGCCGGCGATCGCGTCTATCCAGGACGTACTCAGGGATGACGATGCATTCAATCCCTCCCGCTCGACCATGACGCTGCGCCTGCACATGAGCGACATCGGCGAGGCCCGGCTGCTGCCCGAGCTGGTGGCCGCGCTGCACCGTGAAGCGCCGGGCATACGCGTACAGACAGCACCGCTGCCCCACGCCCAGATCGCCGATGCGCTCGAGACCGGCGCCATCCACTTTGCCTTGGGGTTCCTGCCCTCCGTCAGCGGGACGGAGCGGATGGAATTGCTAACCGACCGCTACGCAGTCCTGGTGCGCGCGGGTCATCCGCTGCTCGCGGCGAAGCAAAAACCACCCAAGGTGAAGGACCTGCGCCGGCTGGAGTTCGTCGCCGTGCGCTCGCACGCCGAGACTTTCCGCATCCTCCAGGAACTCGGGTTGGACAGCAGGCTAGTGTTGACGTCCGAACACTTTCTAGCACTGCCCGCGATCATTGAGCGCACGGACCTCGCGGTGGTGATGCCGCGCGCCATCGCGCTGAGATTCGTAAATACCGAACGCTACGCCTTGCTGTCGAACACCTTGCCGCGCAGCACCTTCACCGTATCACTGCACTGGAGCCGCCGGTTCAACCTCGATCCGGCTCATCAATGGCTGCGGCGTCTGTTTGTGGAGCTCTTCACAGGCGATCCGCCATGAAATATTTAGTCTCGCGCGGTGGCAAGCTACCTGCTGGACGTCAAAGCGTATCAGCTCATCCTCCCCCTCTGGTCCAGTCCATGGGGTCCACTTCATAGGCGGGTCAGATTTCGATGAAATTCAACACCCCAAACCGATAAACCTGGCTGCTTCGCCGGCGGTATTGCATGCCGCCCAAATCCGTCACTCGACAGTGACGAATTTAGCCAAGTTTCTTGGCGTGTGTGGCCACGTAACTTCGCTACGCGAAGTGAGCGTCCACCAAACCTCGCAGTGCGCTAGCGCGCACCTGTGACCGTCATTCGACGGTCACAGACTTTGCCAAGTTGCGAGGTTTGTCCACATCCGTCCCCCGCGCCACAGCCGTGTGATACGCCAGCAGCTGCAGCGGCACCACATGCAGCAGCGGACTCAGTGCGCCGTAGTGTTCGGGCATGCGGATCACGTGCAGGCCTTCGCCGCTTTCGATGTGGCTGTCGGCGTCGGCGAGGACGTAGAGGACGCCGCCGCGGGCGCGGACTTCCTGCATGTTGCTTTTGAGTTTTTCGAGCAGCGCGTCGTTGGGCGCGACGGTGACGACGGGCATCTCGCTGGTGACCAGGGCCAGGGGGCCGTGTTTGAGTTCACCGGCGGGGTAGGCCTCTGCGTGGATGTAGCTGATTTCCTTGAGCTTGAGCGCGCCTTCGAGCGCGATGGGGTAATGCAGGCCGCGGCCGAGGAAGAGCGCGTTTTCCATTTTGGCGAAGTCTTCGGCCCAGCTGATGACTTGCGGCTCCAGCGCCAGCACGGCTTGCAGGGCGGCGGGCAAGTGGCGCATGGCCTTGAGGTGGCCAGCTTCTTCTTCCTCGCTGAGCTTGCCTTTGCTTTGGGCCAAGGCCAGCGTGAGCAGGAACAGGCCCGCGAGCTGGGTGGTGAAGGCCTTGGTGGAGGCGACACCGATCTCGACGCCGGCGCGCGTGATGTAGGCGAGCTTGCATTCGCGCACCATGGCCGAGGTGGAGACGTTGCAGATGGTCAGGGTCTGCGTCATGCCCAGGCTTTGCGCGTGGCGCAGCGCGGCCAGGGTGTCGGCGGTTTCGCCGCTCTGGGTGATGGTGACGACCAGCGTTTTCGGGTTGGGCACGGAGCTGCGGTAGCGGTATTCGCTGGCGACCTCGACTTGCGTGGGGATGCCGGCGATCGCTTCAAGCCAGTACTTGGCGGCGCAGCCGCTGTAGTAGCTGGTGCCGCAGGCCAGGATGAGGACGGAGTCGATCTCCTTGAACACACGGAAGGCCTGGTCGCCGAACAGCTCGGGCACTATGCCTTCGACGCCTTCGAGCGTGTCGGCAATCGCGCGCGGCTGCTCAAAAATTTCTTTCTGCATGTAGTGGCGGTAAGGGCCGAGTTCGGCGGCGCCGCTGTGGGCCTGCACGGTCTTGACCTCGCGCTGCGCGGGTTTGCCGTCCTTGCCGGCGATCCAGTATTTGCCGAGCTGGATGTCGACCATGTCGCCTTCTTCAAGGTAGACGATCTGGTCGGTCACGCCGGCCAGGGCCATGGCGTCGCTGGCCAGGAAGTTCTCGGACTTGTCCTTGCCGACGCCCAGGATCAGCGGCGAGCCTGCGCGCGCGCCGACGACGCGGTGCGGTTCGTCCTTGCAGAAGGCGGCGATGGCATACGCGCCGTGCAGCTGCGCGACGGTGGCCTTGAGGGCTTCGAACAAATCGCCGTCATACAGGCTGTCCATCAGGTGCACGATGACCTCGGTGTCGGTCTGGCTTTCAAAGACGTAGCCCTTGGCCTTGAGGCCGGCGCGCAGCTCTTCGTAGTTCTCGATGATGCCGTTGTGCACCAGTGCCATCTTGCCGGGCTTGGCTTGCGATGCGGCGCCGCTGCCGTGGCTGAAGTGGGGATGCGCGTTGTGCACGACGGGTGCGCCATGGGTGGCCCAGCGCGTGTGGGCAATGCCGGTGGCGCCTTCGAGCTTGTCGTGGGCGACCTGTTCCTGCAGTTCGGCCACGCGTGAGGTGCTGCGTGCGCGCTTGAGGCCGCCGTTGTAGACGGCGACGCCGCAGGAGTCATAGCCGCGGTATTCGAGGCGCTGCAAACCCTGCACCAGGATGGGAACGATATTTCGGGTCGAAACGGAAGCAACGATGCCACACATGGAGGTCTCCTGAAAAACAATGAGTGGATGCTACGTGCTTGCTATTTTGTTATGTGATTGATTTTTCATGATTAATGGAATTTAATTTCATTAATCTTTAATGATTGAATCTAATTTCATTTAAAGTCAGTTTATGGAACAAATAGCCCTTGATGAAACCGACCTCAAGCTGCTCGACAGCCTGCAGACCGATGCCTCGCTGAGCAATCAGGCGCTGGCCGAGCGCGTCCACATCTCGCCGCCGACCTGTTTGCGCCGCGTCAAGCGCCTGCGTGATGCGGGGCTGGTGGAGCGCGACGTGGCGCTGCTCAATGTCGACAAGCTGGCCGCCGTTACCGGCCACGGGCTCACGGCGCTGGTCGAGATCACGCTGGAGCGGCAAGGCGCTGAACAGCAGGAAGCGTTTGAGGCGCGCGTGATCACCGACGAGGCCGTGCAACAGTGCTACCGCGTCTCGCCCGGGCCGGACTTCATGCTGGTAGTGCACGTCGCCGACATGCCGCGCTACCTGGCGCTGGCGCAGCGGCTGTTCACCAGCGATGCGAACGTGCGCAACGTGAAGGCCTTCTTCAGCACGCGGCGCGCGAAGTTTGAGCCGCGGGTGTTGCTGACAGCTTAGGCTGTAGTGCCCTGCTGCTTTGCCAGCGCCTTGGGGTTAAGCGCGGGCTCGCCGACCTTGACCAGCGTGTTGCGGTCGGTGTGGTCGAAGGGCTGGTCGCGGCCCTCTATCTGCAGCACCGTGGTCTGGAAGTAGGACCAGCTGCCGTCGGCATTGAGCGTGACCGCTATGCGCCAGGACAGCGTCGTGAAAGCATGCTCGATGAACGGGTTGGACACGATGCCATTGGTCAGGCTGCCGCGCTCAGAAACCAGCTCGAACTGCGTCGCATCGGCGGCGACCTTGCCGCTGGCCATGGCGACCTGGCCGCGCGGGATCGCGAGCGTGTGATAGATGGTGCTGGTGGCCGGCTCCCACAGCCAGTAGCCGACCTGGTCGTGATAGGTCTTGGTGAAGCCGGGTTTGTGGATGAAGGTGTGGTAGCGCAAACCGTACAGCGCCTGCGGGCCATTGGTTTGCGCGTCTATGGGGTGCAACTCATAGCGCTCGATATAGGCCTGCGTCTTGGTGCCGGTAACCACGGGTTTGACGTCGGCGCCGCGCGCGCCTTCCCAGATGCCGGCCATGGCGCGCAAGGGGCCCAGATTGGCGAGGGTGTCGGGGTCGACCTCGGGCTCGGTATAGATGTCTTGGGGGAAGGTCTCGGTGCTCATGATGTCATTCCAGCCAATCGAAGGTGAATCAGTCCGCTTTTTTGGTTTGTTTAAGCAGGCCCCATGCCATGCCGGCCAGCGCCAGCACACCGAGCAGCAGGATGCCCCAGAGCACCAGGCTGCGCGTGGGCAAGCCGTCGCCCTGCGGCGAGCCGGCCACCAGCGGGCCGGCCAGGCCGCCGCCGGTGACGTCGGCTTTGGCCACATCGGCCTGCGCCAGGGGCAGCGCGTTTTCTTGTGAGGCCTGGTAGTTGGGGATCAGGCTGGCCATGGGCAAAAAGGCAGCGGCGGCGCTCGCCGGGCCCGTCAGTCCGGCCGCCAGCGTGAACGGGCCCTGTCCGCTGGCCAGGAACACGAGTTGCGCGGGCTCGAACTGCAGCGTGATCTCGGGTGCGGCGGCAAAGCCCGGTGTCTTGGCATCGGCTTCTATCTTCACTTCGCGCACCGAAGCGCCCTGCAGGTCGACCGGGCCGCTGGACTGCTCCTTGCCGGCCGCGCCCAGGCGGTAGACCACCGAGCTGGCCAACAAGGCCCAGGGTTGCTCGCGATGGTTGCGGCCCAGCACGCGGATAGGCACCAGCACGTTGCTGCCCTGCGGCGTGATCCGGAGCGCGGCCACCGGTGTAGCAAACGGCAAGGAAAAACTCAGTTCATGCGCATTGGTCAGTGCGGGCGTGGCCATGGTCGCGCTGACGCGCTGGCGCACGACCGTGCTTTGCGTGGTGAGCAGCGTCGCGCCGCGCACGGTGACGGCGGCGCTGCCCCAGCTGATGCGCAGGTAGTGGTCCTTGAGGTCGGCCATGGACAGATCCAGGCGGGTATCGCCCAGGCTGGCCGCCGAGGCCGAAGCGTCCGCGCGGTAGAGCACGGTGTCAGCCAGCGGGCGCCAGTTCTTGAGGTCCTTGCTGGCTTGCACATTGAAGGTGACGGGCTGGCCGACCGGGAGGTCGGCGTCCAGCGTCATGCTGGCCACAGGCTCCTTGAGCTTGCGCGCATCGAGCAGCGCGCCCAGCACTTTTTGCGGCGCGGCCGCCGAAGCGGTGGTGCTGGTGCCAGTGGTGTTGAGTTGCACCACACGTTTACCCTGGCGCTCTTCGATGCGCAGCGACAGGCCTTCGAGCCCCGCGGCGGCGCCTTCCGCGCCCAGGATGGGATAGGCGGGCAGCTTGACGCTGTGCTCCTGCGTGGAGGTCGGCGTGGGCACGCTGGCCAGCGCCATGGGCACGGGCTGGCCTGCCGCGTTGAAGATTCGCAGGTCGGCATAGGCCGGGCTTTGCAACCGCACCAGCGCCTCGGCCGGCAGCAGCAGGCGCTGCAGCGGCGCGTCGGGCGCGGGCGTGACGGGGATGCGCACGGCATAGGACTTGGCGTTGGCGGCGTCTGGCGCATCGGCGGCCAGCACCGGCAGCGGCGCGGCCAGGCCGGCCGACAGCGCGAGCATCAAGAACCGGGCGTACTCGAACTTTTTCATGGCAGGGCCTCTTCTTTCAGGTCAGGGGCATTGGGGGCCGCGGCGGCCTGCGCCTTGGGCGGCAGCGGCGCGAAGTAGCCGACCACCAGCATCAGCACGCCGACCACGATGAAGGCGATGATGCGTTCGGCGCCGCCGGCGTTCGACAAATCAATCAGCAGCAGCTTGACGACCACCAGGCCCAGCAGGCCCGCGCCCACCAGCCACAGCGGCCGCTGCACGCGGCGGTGCGCCAGCACCATCAGGCTCAGCGCCAGCAGCGTCCACAGGATCGCGTAGCCGGTCTGCACCACAAAGCTGGCGAACAACGCGTCGGCATCCCAGCGCACACCGAAGAAATGGTGGGCGACGCGCAGCCACACGGTGTTGACCGCGATGAACACCAGCAGGGCCAGCGCCACCAGCGCATTGCGGCCGGTGGCCCAGGCCGAGCCGGCAGGCGCCGGTACGGCCGTCACCAGCACACGGCGCCAGAACACCAGCCCACCCAGCGCGAGCGCCAGGGTCAGGTCGGTCGGGTTGAGCAGCGGGATGTAAGGCAGGGGCGCGGTGTGGCCCGAGGAATGGATGGCAGCGGCCAGCGTCCCCCAGAAGACCAGCACCGCCAGCGGCAGGGCCGCCAGCCAGTAGTAGGCCTGCGCATGCGGGTTCAGCGGCCAGGCGAAGGCCTGGCGCTGCGCCTGCCGGTTGGCCTTGCCGGCCCAGGTGGCCAGCAGCATGAGCACGGCGATGGCGCTGACCAGCAGCACCACGCCGGCCCAGGAGGTGCGCCAGAGTTCGGCCTTGCCAATGCCGGACCACAGGCAGTCGGCCAGCAGCACCGTGACCAGCCAGGCGCCCGCCGCATGCAGGAAGCCGAAGGGCGACACGCGGCCCGCGCCGCCCGCCATAACCGGGGCCTGGGCCAGGCGGTCGGTCTGCCGCAGCATCCAGTAGTGCAGCACCAACACCACCGGCCAGACGGCCCAGGCCGGTGTGGCCAGCACGCGGTAGCCTTCGCCGGTTTGCGCAAGGTAGCCCAGTGCCAGCACGGCGACGCTGATGCGCGCGGGCCAGGTCGCGACCGGCCACTGCTTCTTCAGGCCCAGCAGCATGGACAGGGCCATGCTGGCGACGACGGCCAGCATCATGAGGAGGCCGGTGGTGCGATCGCTGAAGACATGCCGGGGCATGGCGTCGGCTTCCAGCGCCGGCACGCGGCGCGCGATTTCGAGCAGCCAACCCAGGCACCAGAAGGAAAAGCCGTAGAGGTACACGGGAACGGAAAGCCAGGACTCCACGCCCGCATAGGCCTTGGCCCACGAAGACTCGCTGTGCGGCAGGGGCCGGCGCAGCCACCAGGCCAGTTGCAGCGCGGGCAAGGCGATCAGCATCGCGCCTATGAAGGCCGGGTTGCCGAAAGGAATGGCATACACGTGGCTGCCCAGGCCGCCGGTGGCGTTGTCCAGCCCGCCCAGGAAAGCCATGGCCGCGACACCCTGCAGCAGCAGACCGAAGGCGCGCGGCATCCAGCGCGCCTGGCGCATGCCGAYCCAGAAAGCGCCCGCGCCTTCGAGCGCCCAGACGGCCGAGGTCCACTGCGCATCGAGCGCCAGCGGCACGGCCAGCGTGGCAAAACCCACGCCCACGGCAATAAAGCATTCAATCAGCAGGCGGTAGCTGGCCAGCGCGCGCCGCGCCAGCAGCATGGCCGTGAACAGGTAGAGCGCGGCAAAGCCCAGCGCCGAGAAGGCCGCGCCCAGTTCCATGCCGCGCACCAGCCCAGCCTGCAGGCCGAAGCCCACGAGCGGCGTGCCGAAGACCAGCATGGAATCCACCGCATTGCCCAGCCGGGTCGGCGTGTTGCGCGCATACAGGATGGCGGTGAACAGGTAGATCAATACGAAACCGATGAGGAAAGGCTGGGCGCTGGCGTAGTTCTCGGGTACGTACTTGAGAATTCCCCAGGCCGTGGCCACGCCGAAGGTGGCGATGAAACCGACCACATTGAGGATGCGCCAGGAACGCTTGTACGCGATGAACAGAATCGCCAGGTTGAGCAGCGTGTAATAACTGAAGAGCCCAACGTGGCTGCCCTGCCCTGTCGACAGCAACAGCGGCACGGCAAAGCCGCCGGCGAAGGCCGCCACCGCGAGCGCTCGCGAATTCTGCAGCAGCGCCAGTGCGCAGCTCAGGCCGCAGACGATGATCATCAGCGCGAAGGCCGGCAGCGGATCCAGCAGGCCGTAGAGGCGGAAAGCCGCGAACACCGTGAGGTACATCACCGCGACGCCGGCGCCCTGCAGCGCGAGCGCGAAGCCGGGCTTGTCGGCCCGCTTGCGAAATCCCACGGCCAGCAGCGCGATGGCCGCCGCGCCTATGGCCGCGAGCCGGAACTCGACCGGGAACAGGCCGGCCGATGCGGCATAACGCGCCAGGAAAGACAGGCCTATGAACAGGATGACCAGGCCCACGCGCACGATGGTGTTGCCGCCCAGGAACCAGTTTTTGGCGGCGAGCAGGGCCAGCTCCACCGGATTGGGTTCGGCCGGTTTGTAGGCGGACCGGGTGGTGGTGGCGGGCCTGGCGGGCGTAGCGGCAATTGTGGCGGGCTGCGTGCGCGGCAGGCCGTTGGGGGTCAGGTCAGGCACTTGCGCCGGCGCCGGTGCCGCTTCGTTGTCGGCGGCGCTGGCCGGTGCTGAGGCAACGGGCAGCGGGCTGGTGTCTTCGAAATCCCTGGGTGCGGCGGCGTTTGGCGCACTTGCAGCGACAGGCGCGACCGTCGCCTGGCGAGCGGCGGGCGTCACCGGTTGCGGCGCTTTTTTCCGCATGGCCTCCACTTCGGCCCGCACCGCCCAGCGCAGCGACAGGCCGGCAAAGAAGCCGAGGAAGCCTCCCACAAAAGGACCGGCGTCGCCATGGCCCGGCCACAACCATCCCAGAACGATGCCCCACACAATGCTCCAGACGATCATGGCTTCAGCCCCCCTCTTTTATGAATGGGCTGATAGTACTTGATGGGGTTGGTGACGACGTCCGAGGGAAGAAGGCTGTATGCGCGTGTCAGGCGACGACAGGCACGGCGCGCGGCCTGGCCGGGACCTTGCCGGCCGCCGCGGTTTTTGACCTGCCCTGCTCCCGCGCGGTTTCCCAGAAGGCCCGCGCCAGCGGCGAAAGTTTGGCCACGTCCAGGCAGGCCAGGCCGACGGTGCGCGGCTGCGCGGGCAGCAGCGGCCGGTAGACCACGCCTTCGGGCGCATCGGGCAGCGCCAGCCGCGCGGCGACGGAGACCGCCAGGCCACGCTGCACGAACTGCAGGATGGAGATGATTTGCGTGAAGTGGTACAGCACCTTGGGCCGCGTGATGTTTTTTTGCAGGATGGGCACGATGACGGGGCCGCAGCCGGCCTCGGTCAGCACGAAGTCCAGGCCGGTGAGCGCGCTGATGGGCACGGCGGCGTGCGCGGCCAGCGCGTGGCCGGCCGGCAGGATGGCGACGAACTCGTCCTGCACCAGCGGCAGCACTTCAAAGCGCTCGTCGGGCACCACGACGAAACCGAGCTCCACGCGCTTTTGCAGCAGCCAGTCGTCGACGACCTCATCGCTTTCCTCCTCGATGCGCACCTGCGCGCCGGGATGGCCTTGCTTGAAGGCGGCCAGCAAAGGCGGCAGCAGGTTGACGGTGGAGGTGGGGCCGAAGGAGCCTATGCGCAGCGTGCCGGTCTTCAGTTCCCGGGCGTCGCCGAGCTCCTGCGCCATGGTGGCGGCCAGGGCCGTCATTTCGCGGGCGCGCAGCAGCAGGCGCTCGCCGGCATCGGTCATGGAAACACCCGAGGCATCGCGCAGCGCGAGCTTGACGCCGAATTCGGTTTCCAGCGCGCGCAGCGCATGGCTGACGGCCGACTGGGTGGTGCCCAGGCGCATGGCCGCGCGCGAAAAGCTGCGGCATTCGTCCAGGGTGATCAGCACTTCGAGCTGGGCCAGGGTCATGATGTGTCAATCCTTTTACAGATATTCATGAGCAAACACTCATTTGATAGTGAGTGATTTAACAACTAATCTCATGCATCAATCTACCTTATTTACGGGTTTCCTTCCAACACCCGCCTAGCCTCCAATGACGACTGCCACCCCATCCGCCTCCCTGGCTTCCGCCACATCCCTCTCGCATACCCCCAGCCCCTCAGGCGGCAAGCTCTGGGGCCTTTACCTGCGCCTGACCTGCGTGCCGGTGCTCTGGGGCGGCACCTTCATCGCGGGGCGCGTGATCTCGGCCCATCTGCCGCCGGCCACGGCGGGTTTTATCCGCTTTGTGTTCGCCACGCTGGCGCTGCTGGCGGCCCTGCATTTCACCGAAGGCCTGCGCGCCATCACGCGCATCACGCGGCGCCAGTTGCTGGGCACCATGGCGCTGGGCGCGACCGGCATCTTTGCCTACAACCTGCTGTTCTTCACCGCGCTGTCGGTGCTGCCGGCCGGCCGCACCTCACTGATCATCGCCCTCAACCCGGTGGTCACGCTGCTGATCGCCGCCGCGCTGCTGGGCGACCGGCTGTCGGCCACACGCTGGCTGGGCGTGGCGCTGGCCCTGCTCGGCGTCTGGGTAGTGGTGACCCGCGGCGACCTCTCGCAGATCATGCAGTCGCTGGGCAAGGGCGAACTCGCGATGTTCGGCGCGGTCTGCGCCTGGGCCGTCTACACCCTGGTGGGCCGCAAGCTGCTGCAAGGCTTGTCACCTGTGCTGGCCACGCTGTGGGCCGCGATCTGGGGCACGTTGTTTTTAGGCCTGCTGGCGCTGCGCGACCTCCCCCACGTGAATGCCGCGTCGTTCACTCCCGAAGTCTGGGCCGGCCTGGTGTTCCTGGGCGTGCTCGGCACGGCCGTGGCCTTTGTCTGGTACTACGAGGGCCTGCGACAGCTGGGCGCTGCGCGGACTGTGGTGTTCAACAACCTGGTGCCGGTTTTTGGGGTGCTGTTGGGGTGGTTGATTCTGGGTGAGCCTTTGAGCGTCAGCCTGCTGGCGGGTGGGGGGTTGGCGATATTTGGGGTGTTTTTGGTGAATCGGGTTAAGTAGGGTTTTCTCGCCGGGTCTTGCGCCGGCTGTCCGCGCTTCCTCTGTTCTCTCTTCTATGTTCTGCTGGCCGGGGGTAGCCCGGCGGCTACTCACTTTTCTTTTGCTTCGCCAAAAGAAAAGTAAGCAAAAGAAAAGGCGACCCTGGTTGCTGCGTCCCTCCGCTTCGCTGCGGGCAACCTGCGGTGCTCGGTCCAGACGGGGTCTCGCTATA
>NZ_JBFUBU010000022.1:0-77206 GCF_056405595.1 Polaromonas sp. P1_G1 | reverse complement strand
TCCTGGGCCTGCTGGCCTGCAGCCTGGGTTCCGCGTTCGCGCAGGAAGCCGCGATTCGCAAAAACCTGGCGGAAAGAATGCCCGCTTTCGCCAAGATCGATGAGGTCAGCAAGACGCCCATCAACGGCCTCTACGAAATCCGCGTCAACGAGAGCGATATTTTTTACACCGACGCCGAAGGCAACTTCCTGATCCAGGGCAACCTGATCGACGTGCGGGCCAAACGCAACCTCACCGAAGAGCGCGTGGAAAAACTCAGCGCCATCGACTTTTCCGCCCTGCCCATCAAGGATGCCTTCACCGTCGTGCGCGGCAACGGCAAGCGCAAGCTGGCGGTGTTTGAGGACCCCAATTGCGGTTATTGCAAACGCTTCGAGCGCGACCTGCAAAAAGTCAACGACGTCACGGTGTACATGTTTCTCTTCCCCATCCTGAGCGCGGATTCCACCGACAAGGCCAAAAACATCTGGTGTGCCAAGGACCAGGGCAAAGCCTGGCTTGACCTGATGGTGCGCGACCAGGCGGTCGCAAAGGGCAACTGCGACACCTCGGTGCTGGACCGCAACCTGGCCCTGGGCAGGAAACACAAGATCACCGGCACGCCCACCCTGTTTTTTGAAGACGGCTCCCGCATCCCCGGCGCGATCAACGCGCAGCAGGTCGAGCAGCAGCTGGCTGCCGCCAAGCGCTAAAACGGCCGGGCCCGGACCTGGGGTATTCTGTGCGCAAGATGCCAGGCCCCACACGAAACACCCGCCCCCCAGTCCACTACCGCGTCGAAATCGGCGATCTTCACGCCCATCTCTTTCGCGTCACCCTCACCATCGCCCAGCCCGACGCGCTGCAGCGGGTTTCCTTGCCCGTCTGGATTCCCGGCAGCTACCTGGTGCGGGAATTTTCCAAAAACCTGCAAAAGCTCGAGGCCCGGCAGGCCGTGGGCATGCCGCTGTCCGTGGAGCAACTCGACAAATGCACCTGGCAAGTTCAATGTTCGCCGGCCAGGCCGCTGGTGCTGCGCTACGAGGTGTATGCCAACGACAACTCGGTGCGCACCGCCTGGCTTGATGCGCACCGGGGGTTTTTCAACGGCACCAGCCTGTGCTTGAAGGTGCAAGGCCGTGAAAAGGCGGAGCACGTGCTCGAGGTTCCCGCGCCCAAGGCCCTCAAAGGCTGGTCGCTGGCCACCGGCCTGGCGGCGCGCGAAACCAGCAGACAGGGCTTCGGCAGCTACGTGGCGGCCGACTACGACGAACTCGTCGACTGCCCGGTGGAAATGGGCATTTTCTGGAGCGGCAGCTTCACGGCGCGCGGCGTGCCGCATCGCGTGGTGGTGGCGGGCGCCGCGGCCGGCTTCGACGGCGACAGGCTGCTGGCCGACACGCACAAAATTTGCGAGGCCGAAATCCGCTTCTGGCACGGTGCCAGAAAACCACCCTTCCAGAATTACCTGTTCATGCTCAACGCCGTCGACGACGGCTACGGCGGGCTGGAGCACCGCAACTCCACTGCGCTGATCTGCAAGCGCCAGGACCTGCCGCGCGTAGGCGAGCCCCGCAGCACCGAGGGCTACACCACCCTGCGCGGGTTGATCAGTCACGAATATTTTCACACCTGGAACGTCAAGCGCCTGCGCCCCGCGGAGTTTGAAAGCTACGACTACTCCAGCGAGAACTACACCCGCATGCTGTGGTTTTTCGAGGGTTTCACCAGTTATTACGACGACCTCCTGCTGCGCCGCGCCGGGCTGCTGGACAACGCCGGCTACCTCAAGCTGCTCAACAAGACCATCAACCAGGTCATGCAAACCCCGGGGCGCCTGGTCCAGTCGGTGGCCGAGGCCAGCTTCGATGCCTGGGTGAAGTACTACCGCCAGGATGAAAACACGCCCAACGCCACCGTGAGCTACTACACCAAGGGTTCACTGGTGGCGCTGTGCTTTGACCTCACGCTGCGCACGGAAGCCAGGGAACACCGCCGCGCCAAAGCCGGCACGCTGGACGACGTGATGCGCGCCCTCTGGCTGCGCTGCAAGGCCGGCCCCATGCGCGAGGCCGATTTCGCGGAAGAGCTCGCGGCGGCCGGGCACAGGCCCTACGCGGCGGAACTCTCCCGCTGGGTCCATGGCCGGGACGAGCTGCCGCTCAAGGCGCTGCTGCAGCACCATGGTGTCGCGGTGCTGGAAGAGCCCGCGCAACTGGCCCACCGGCTGGGCCTGCGCGTGGGCGAAAGCCAGGGCAGCGTACAGGTGAAAACCGTCTTGCGCGGCGGTGTCGCCGAGCGTGCCGGCTTCGCGGCCGGCGATGAATGGCTGGGACTGGAACCCGCCACGAAGGCCGCGGCACGGGGCACGGGCGGCGGCTGGCGCATGAGCCGGCTCGACGACCTCACGCACTACGCCGGTGACGCCAAAAAAGTCATCGCCCTGGTGTCGCGCGACAAACGCCTGATGCGGCTGGAACTCGCCATGCCGCCTGCGCTGACCACTTGGCGCCTGGCGGTGCAGGATGCCGCGCTGATGGACCACTGGCTGGGCCCCAAGGCCTGACGGCTTATTCCCCCTTGAAAACCGCCGGCCGTTTTTCCAGGAAAGCGGCCACCCCCTCAAAGTAGTCGTGCGTGCGGCCCAGGGCCGACTGCATGTCGCGCTCGGCATCGAGCTGCTGGTGCAGCGTGCGGGTCACGCCCTCGCGCATCAGTTGCCGTGTCGCCACCAGGGCTCGCGTTGGCAGCGCGGCCAGCCGCTGCGCCAGGGCCATGGCGGCGGCCACCGGCTCGTCCGCCACGTCCCAGATCAGGCCCCATTCCCTGGCCTGCGCCGCGGGTAATTTGTCGCCCGTGAGTGCCAGGCCCATGGCGCGGGCCAGACCCAGCTTTTGCACCAGCAGCCAGCTGCTGCCCGCGTCGGGCACCAGACCTATTTTGCTGAAGGCCTGGATAAAACTGGCGCCCGGCGCGGCCACCGCCATGTCGCAGCTCATCGCCAGCGAGGCGCCTGCGCCCGCAGCCACGCCGTTGACGGCAGCCACCGTGGGCATGCGCAGCTGCAGCAAACGGCGCGCCGTGGGATTGAAGGCCTGGTCGATCAGCGGGCCCGGGTCGGCGCGCTCGACCAGGCCGGGGCCGGGCGAAAAATCAAATTCCGAGAGGTCGGCGCCGGCGCAGAATCCCCGGCCGGCGCCGGTGACCACCAGGGCCCGAACCTGCGCGTCGGCCTCGGCCCGGTCCAGCGCGGCCCACAGCTCGCGGTGCATCCGCCGGGTGAAACTATTAAGTGCCTGCGGCCGGTTCAGCGTGATGACGGCCACACTGCCTTCCGTGGCGTATAAAACAGTGGCGTCGCCGGTGCCGGCGAGGGAAGCGGAATCGGTCATGGCGGGGTGTCTCCTGCCTCGAATCTAGCACCTGCGGCGCTGCCGGACGCAGCCCGGCTCATGGCATCATTGCCCCAGCCATTTCCCCAGCTTCCCCGCATTTCCCGCCAAAGGACTTCTTCCATGAGCTATGAAACCATTGAAACCCGCACCGAGGGCCCGGACGGCCGCAAGGTAGGCATCGTCACGCTGAACCGGCCCAAGCAGCTCAACGCCCTGAACGACCAGTTGATGGACGAGCTGGGCCTGGCACTCAAGGGCTTCGACGCCGACGACGGCATAGGCTGCATGATCCTGACCGGCAGCGAAAAAGCCTTCGCGGCCGGCGCCGACATAGGCGCCATGGCAACCTACACCTTTGCCGACGTCTACAACAAGGACTACATCAGCCGCAACTGGGAGCAGATCCGCAGCGTGCGCAAACCGGTGATCGCGGCCGTCAGCGGTTTCGCCCTGGGCGGCGGCTGCGAACTGGCCATGATGTGCGATTTCATCATCGCCGCCGACAACGCGCGTTTCGGCCAGCCCGAGATCAAGCTGGGCATCATCCCCGGCGCCGGCGGCACGCAACGCCTGCCGCGCGCGGTGGGCAAGTCCAAGGCCATGGACATGGCCCTGACCGGCCGCATGATGGATGCCCAGGAGGCCGAGCGTTCGGGCCTGGTCAGCCGCGTGGTGCCGCTGGACAAGCTGATGGACGAAGCCCTGGGCGCCGCCCTGTTGATCTGCGGTTTCGGCCAGCCCAGCGTCATGGCCGCCAAGGAGGCCGTGAACCGCGCGTTTGAAAGCGGACTCAGCGACGGTGTGATGTTCGAGCGGCGCCTGTTCCATTCGCTGTTTTCCACCGAAGACCAGAAAGAGGGCATGGACGCCTTCGTGAACAAACGCAAACCGGTCTTTAAACACCGATAGCGATTAGGCCAAACCCAGCATGAGCCGCGGAACCGGCTTTGCCGGGCCGCAGGCGGGCGGCCCCCTCGGGGGGCAGCGAACCACGCGTAGCGGGGAGCGTGGGGGTGATATATAATCTTGGGTTTCGGTCGTATAGCTCAGTTGGTTAGAGCGCAGCATTCATAATGCTGATGTCGGTGGTTCAAGTCCACCTACGACCACCAAGAATGCTTTCAAAGCCCCAGAGGGTTCCCTCCCCTGGGGCTTTGTTCTTTGTGTTCTGGGCCTTTGCGGGTTCTTTTTATGGCGCGATCCGGCCATTCTTTGCTATCCTTTTGATATTCAACAGCCTCTGGACACATACCATGAACCGCTGCAACTTCCGTCCGACTCCCTTCCTCGCGGCACTGGCCGCCTCTGCCGGCGTGCTGGGCCTGCCCGCCCTGGCCCAGACCGACCAGAGCAGCCAGGCCGTCCAGGCCACTTCGTCCACCGAAGCGGCCAAGCCCAACGTCAGGCAGTTCCCGGCCAAGGCCGTCCGCGGCGAAATGGTGGTGCTGGCGCCGCCGGTGATTTCCATGGACGGCAAGCGGGAACGGCTCTCGGTGGGCGCGCGCATACGCGACGCCAACAACCAGTTCACGCTGTCCGCGCCCCTGCTGAACAAGCCCGTGCTGGTGAACTACGTGCGCGACAACACCGGCCTGGTGCATGAGGTCTGGATCCTCAACGCGGAAGAGGCCAAGGAAAAGCGGCCCGGCGGCACCGCCACGCTGTTCAACTTCACCACCGACAGCGCCTCCAAGGCGCCCGCGGACAACGGCAAGACGCCGTACCACCAGCTGCCAGCCTACCAGCGCTGATTCGCGCCGCGCCGGGAATCCCCGGCGCATCCGCATTTCGCCCTCCCGGCAGAACTCCGGCAAGCATCCATTCAACAGCGAATCCAGCGGCCAACCGCCACGCCAGCAGATCATGAGTAAAAAAGTCTTTATCAAAACCTTTGGTTGCCAGATGAACGAGTACGACTCGGACAAGATGTCCGACGTGCTCCGCGCGGCCGAGGGCTACGAGCCCACGCAGGACATGGAACAGGCCGACCTGATCCTGTTCAACACCTGCTCCGTGCGCGAAAAAGCCCAGGAAAAAGTCTTCAGCGACCTGGGCCGCGTCAAGCACCTCAAGGAAAAAGGCGTGCTGATCGGCGTGGGCGGCTGCGTGGCCAGCCAGGAAGGCGCGGCCATCATCCAGCGCGCGCCTTATGTGGACGTGGTTTTCGGCCCGCAAACCCTGCACCGCCTGCCGCAGTTGCTGGCCAGCCGGGCACGCCTGGGCAAGCCGCAGGTCGACATCAGCTTCCCGGAGATCGAAAAATTCGACCATTTGCCTCCGGCGCGTGTCGAAGGCGCCAGCGCCTTCGTGAGCATCATGGAAGGCTGCTCGAAGTACTGCAGCTACTGCGTGGTGCCCTACACCCGCGGCGAAGAGGTCTCGCGCCCCTTCGAGGACGTGCTGGTCGAGGTCGCCGGCCTGGCCGACCAGGGCGTCAAGGAAGTCACCCTGCTCGGGCAGAACGTCAACGCCTACCGCGGCCCCATGGGCGGGACCGCCGAGATCGCCGATTTCGCGACGCTGCTCGAATACGTGTCCGACATTCCGGGCATTGAGCGCATCCGCTACATCACCAGCCACCCCAACGAGTTCACCCAGAGCCTGATCGACGCCTACGCGAAACTGCCCAAGCTGGTGAACCACCTGCACCTGCCGGTGCAGCACGGTTCCGACCGCATCCTGATGGCGATGAAGCGCGGCTATACCGCCATGGAATACAAAAGCACCGTGCGCAAGCTGCGCGCCATCCGCCCCGACCTGGCCATGAGCAGCGATTTCATCGTGGGTTTCCCCGGTGAAACCGAGGATGACTTCAATAAGCTGATGAAGCTGATCGACGAGATCGGCTACGACACCTCCTTCAGCTTCATCTACAGCCCGCGCCCCGGAACGCCCGCCGCCGCGCTGCACGACGACACGCCGCACGAGGTCAAGCTGCGGCGGCTGCAGCACCTGCAGGCCACCATCGACGACAGCGTGCGCGCCATCAGCGCCAGCCGCCAGGGCACGGTGCAGCGCATCCTGGTCGAAGGAGCCTCGCGCAAGGACCCGACCGAACTCATGGGCCGCACGGAATGCAACCGCGTGGTCAACTTCAAGGGCCAGCCCCGGCTGATCGGCCAGATGCTGGACATCACCATCACCCAGGCCACGCAGCGCTCGCTGCGCGGCGAAGTCCTGACGCGGGACGTCGCCGTCGCGGCCTGAGGCCGCCGCCCTTGCTCAGGTACTCCACGCGCATGCTGCAACGATTTTCGTTCCGGCAACTGCTGGTGATCGCTTTCCTGCTGATCGCCGCCCTGCTGGGCGCCGCCTCGCTGCGCGCGCTGTTCACCCTGGAAGACCTTTCGCTGCAAAGCCGCGACAACGCCGCCCGGGCGCTGGAACTCAGCGGCGCGGCGCAATCGCTCAGCGAACGCAGCGTGTCCATGGAGCGCACCTCGCGGCAGTCGGTCGTGCTCGACGACCGGGTGCTCAGGGAGCGCTTTGGCGAAGAACTGCGGGAAGCCGGCGACATCCTGGCGACCCTGGCCCGCGAGGACATCCCCGTCGTCAGGGCCCGCCAGTGGCGCGCCCACCTGCAGACGATTGCCGGCCTGCTGACCGGCCCGCCCGACACCGCACTGGACCGCGAGCGCCAGCTGGCGCAGGAGTTCCGCGAGCTGGAAAGCATCAACGCCGCCATCGCGGTGCAGGTGCAGCAAGCCATCCAGCAGCGCAACAAGTCGCTCGAAGGCAAGCTGGAGGCCAGCCGCCAGCGCCTGGCGCAGCAGGTGACCTGGGCCATCGTGCTGGCCGTCGCCATGGCGCTGGCCTTCGGCGTGTGGTTCACCCTGCCGCTTCGGCGCCTGGAAAACGCCATCGTGGGCCTGGGTGAAAACCGGCTCGACCAGGTGATCGCCATCCAGGGACCGGCCGACCTGGCGCTGGTCGGGCAGCGGCTGAACTGGCTGCGGCTGCGCCTGGTCGAACTGGACGCCGACAAATCGCGCTTTCTGCGCCACATCTCGCACGAGCTCAAGACGCCGCTGGCCTCGCTGCGCGAGGGCGTGTCGCTGCTGGAAGACGGCGTGGCCGGCGAGCTGAGCAACGACCAGCGCGAGATCGCGCAAATCCTGAAACACAACACCGGCGTGCTGCAAAGCCAGATCGAGGACCTGCTGCGCTTCAACACCGCGGCCTTCGAGGCGCGCCAGTTGCACCGGCAAAGCGTGGACCTGCTGCAGCTCATGGAAGAGCAGGTCTATGCGCAACGCCTGCAGTGGCGCGCGCGCGAACTGGCGGTCACCGTCGTGGGCGAATCGCTGGTGATGGAAATAGACGCCGAGAAAATCGGCACCGCGGTCGCCAACCTGCTGTCCAACGCCATCCGCTATTCGCCGGCCAAAGGCCAGATCCGTCTCGAACTCAGCCCGCTGCGGGGGTTTGTGCGCATCGATATCCACGACCAGGGCGTGGGCGTCGCGCAAGCCGACCGGGAGCGGATTTTCGAGCCCTTTTACCGCGGCGAGCGTCAGCCGGCCGACGTGGTTCGCGGCAGCGGCATCGGCCTGTCCATCGTCCACGAATACATTGCCGCACACGGCGGAAGCATCAGCCTGATGCCCGACCAACCTGGTGCACACTTCAGAATAGAGCTTCCCCATGCATCCAAGTACTGATTCCCTCCCCCCACGGCTCGCGGCCCACCTTGCCGGCTGCGGCCTGCTGCCGGCCCTGCTGGCATCGGCCCTGCTGACCGCATGCAGCAGCGGCGGCCACACCCCTGAGCGCGGCGCCGACACCGCGGCGGTCCAGGCGGCCCGGGCCGCGGCCTCCGCCGCCCAGGCCCCGCGGCCCAGCGCCAGCCAACCCGCCGCGCCGCTCCCCGAGGCGGTGGTGTTCGCCAGCGGCATGACGCTGCGCATGCTGGCCTACGCGGAGCGCGTGCGCGTCATGCCGCCGGCCGAACTCACGCAGGAAGCCGCGCGGCTGGGCGACGCCGCCAGTCCCGAGGCCCAGATCCAGCTGTCGCTTGTGCTGAGCCAGCTGCGCCAGTTGCCCGAGCTGATACGCGCCCAGGAGTTGCTGGCCCGCGTGCTGGGCAACGCCGACGCCCAGCCATTGCACCCGCTGGCCCGTTTGCTGGCGTCGCGCTATGCCGAGCAGCGCCGCCTTGAAGAGCAACTCGACAAGCAGAACCAGCAGCTGCGCGACGTGCAGCGCCGGCTCGACCAGACCAACGAGCGGCTGGAAGCGCTCAAGGCCATAGAACGCAGCCTGACGAGTCGCCCGCCCGCGGCGCCCGCCTCCGCGCCCGCCGCCAGCCGGCCCCGCGCCGCCCCATGATGAGCGACACCGCCAGCACCATTTCGCCCCACCTGCTCGTCGTGGACGACGATGCGGACATGCTGCGCCTGCTCACCATGCGACTCACCGCGGCGGGCTACCGCGTCACGGCTGTGGCCTCGGCCGAAGCGGCGCTGACCCAGCTTCACATCGAGCGCCCGCAACTGGTGCTCAGCGACGTGCGCCTGCCCGGCCGGGACGGCCTGGCGCTGTTCGACGACATCCGCAAGCAACACCCGTCCCTGCCGGTGATCCTGCTGACCGCGCACGGCACCATTCCCGACGCCGTGGAAGCCACCGAGCGCGGCGTGTTCACCTACCTCACCAAGCCTTTTGACGGCAAGGGCCTGCTCGACAAGATCGCCCAGGCCCTGTCGCTGAGCGCCCCCGCCACCCCGGCCAGGCGCGGCAGCCCCGAAGCCTGGCAAAACCAGATCATCAGCCGCTCCAGCCGCATGGCCGAAGCGCTGGCCGAAGCGCGCATGGTGGCGCAATCCGACGCCAGTGTGCTGCTGCGCGGCGAGAGCGGCACCGGCAAGGAATTGCTGGCCCAGGCCATCCACCAGGCCAGCCCGCGCGCCGGCAAGCCCTTCGTCGCCGTGAACTGCGGCGCCATCCCCGAGGCCCTGCTCGAGTCCGAGCTGTTCGGCCACGTCAAGGGCGCCTTCACCGACGCGGTGGCCAATCACAAGGGGCTGTTCCAGGCGGCCGACGGCGGCACGCTGCTGCTCGACGAAATCGGTGACATGCCGCCGGCCCTGCAGATCAAGCTGCTGCGCGTGCTGCAGGAACGCGTGGTGCGGCCGCTGGGATCCAGCCAGTCGATTCCCGTGGATGTCCGCATCATCTCGGCCACCCACCGCGACCTGGACGCCGCCATGGCCGAGGGCCAGTTCCGCGCCGACCTGTATTACCGGCTCAACGTCGTCACGCTGACCCTGCCGCCGCTGTCGGAGCGCCGCGAGGACATTCCCCTGCTGGCCAACCACTTCCTGTTGAAGCTGGCCGCCAAATACGACAAGCGCCTGAGCGGCTTCGCGCCCGAAGCCCTCAAGGCCCTGAGCACCGCCGCCTGGCCCGGCAACGTGCGGCAGCTCTTCAACGTGGTGGAGCAGGTCTGCGCGCTGTCGACCACGCCGCTGGTGCCGCTGGCCCTGGTGCAGCGGGCGCTGCGCTCGCCCAGCGTGCAGGTGCTGACGTTTGCTGAAGCCAAACAGCATTTCGAGCGCGACTACCTGGTGGGCTTGCTCAAATTGACCGACGGCAACGTGGCCGACGCGGCGCGCCTGGCGGACCGCAACCGCACCGAGTTTTACCGCCTGATGCAAAAACACGGCCTCACGCCAGGCCACTTCAAGGCTTGAGCCCGAGAACTTGTCGCTCTGCCGCTGCGCGCCGTCGCCGGCCAGCGACAGGCATAAGCCCTTGATTCATAACGATTTAACCCAGCATCCGCAGATGTTTGTCGCTGATTGGCGACAAAAACAGCGATTTCTGGTGCTTCTGGGCCGCATTACATTTTGTTAAGTCAAGTATCACGTCCAAGCTGTTGATTTAAAACAGTTTTTTCAAGCTGGCACAGGGTTTGCCCTAGTCATGGCATGCCAGCTTTTTTCCTGCCTTTTTTTGACGCCTCTGTAGGCCTCAAGCGCAGCGCCAACTTTGTGGTGCGGGCTCGAATTGCGGCCTGCGCAGGCCTGGCGATATTGACGCTCGCAGCGGGCCAGGCGCAGGCCTTCGGCCTCGACGATGTTGCCGCCAAGGCGCGCCAGCGCTCGCAAACGCCCTGGCGCGAGGCTTCCCACGCCGTGCCCGCCGAGCTCGCCAAGATGGGCTACGACGACTACCGGGACATCCGTTTCAATGCCGCCAGCACACTCTGGCGCGCCGACAAACTGCCTTACGAAGCGAACTTTTTCCATGTCGGCCGGCACGGCGATTCGGTGCGCATTCACGAAATCACGACAGCGGGCGTGAAGCCCCTTCCTTACGACCCGAGCACATTCAATTTCGGTAAAAACAAATTGTCACCCCAGACCTGGGGCGACCTGGGCCACGGCGGCGTGCGCTTCTTCAGCAACCTCAACTCGCCGACTTACAAGGACGAGTTGGTGGTTTTCACCGGCGCCACGTATTTCCGGGCCCTGGGCAGCGGCCAGCGCTACGGCCTGTCGGCGCGCGGCCTGGCGGTGGACACGGTGGGCGGCGGCAAGGAAGAGTTTCCGCGTTTCACCGATTTCTGGCTTGAAAAACCCGCCGCCGACGCGAAACAGCTGACGGTCTACGCGCTGATGGATTCAGAGCGCATGACCGGCGCCTACCGCTTCGACATCACGCCCGGCGAGCAGAGCACTACCAGGGTTCAGGCGCGGATTTTCATGCGCCCGGCCGCTACCAGCGGCAACAGTGCGCCGGTGGCCACCCTGGGCATCGCCCCGCTGACCAGCATGTTTTTCGCCGGCGAAAACCAGCCCCGGTCCGGCGACTTCCGCCCCGAGGTGCACGACTCCGACGGCCTGATGATGGCCACCGGCGACGGTGAATGGCTGTGGCGGCCGCTGCAGAACCCGTCAACCACGGTGACCACTTCCTTCAGCATGAAGTCGCTCAAGGGCTTCGGCCTCATGCAGCGCGACCGCAGCTTCGTCAGCTACGAAGACACCGAAGCCCGCTATGAACTGCGGCCCAGCGCCTGGGTCACGCCTGTCGGCGACTGGGGTCCGGGCCGCGTCGAGCTGCTGCAATTCAACACGCCCGACGAGACGCACGACAACGTGGCGGCCTACTGGGTGCCCGAAAAAATGCCGACCCCCGGGCAATCGCTGGACATCGCCTGGCAAGTCAGCTGGCAGGGCAAGAACCAGCAACTGCCGCCCAACGGCTGGGCCACGCAATCGCGTCGCGGGATCGGCTTTTCAAAACCGGGCACCGACCTTACAGGCCAGGTCCAGTTCGTCGTCGACTTTGCCGGCCCGGTACTGGACGCCCTGCCCGAGGACGCCAAGGTCGAAGCGATTTCCAGTGCCGACGCCAACGGCCGCGTGCTGGAAAGCCTGGCTTACAAAAACCCCGTCACCGGCGCATGGCGCATGACGCTACGCCTGCAGCGGCTGAACCCGGCCCAGCCGGTTGAGCTGCGCGCCTTTCTTAAACATGACAACCACACCGTGAGCGAAACATGGACCAACCTGATCACACCCTGATACCGTCCGGCGCACGCAGCCTGCTGCGCGAGGAACGTCATCCGAATTCGGTCACGGCGCCGCCGCTGAACCGCGGCTCCATGGCGCCGCGCCCCTGGCGCGGCTTCTGGAATAGCATGGCGACGGCGCTTTTGCTGCCGCTGATGTCTATGTTCAAGGCCGGCGACCCGGCGGCTTCGCGCCCGCTGCCCGCCGCCCGGCCCGAGCCCTGGCAACGCGCGGCCAGGCGCCGCCGCGCGGTGTTCCTGCTGCTCACGCTGGTCAGCACCGTATTGGCAACCAGCATCTTTGCCGACATGCAGCCCGACTACGACAACGCCTGGCTGCAGTACGGCCAGATCACTTTGTTCGCGTTGCTGTCGGCATGGGTGGTGACCGGTTTCATGACCGCCATGATGGGTTTTTACGTCACCATCTTCGGCGACAAGCACGCGCTGTCGGCCAAAAAAGTCCAGCACTACCCGCTGGACGCGTCCACGCGCACCGCGATCATCATGCCGATCTGCAACGAGGACGTGCGAACCGTGTTTGCCGGCCTGCGCGCCACCTGCGAGTCGGTTGCGATGACCGGCCATGTGCAAAGCTTCGACGTGTTCGTGCTGTCGGACAGCAACAACCCGGCCATCATCAAGGCCGAGCGCGCCGCCTGGGAAGACCTGCGCACCCAGCTGGCCGGCCATCCGGACCAGCCGCAGATCGAGGTCTACTACCGCCTGCGCAAGCGCCGCACCGACCGCAAGGCCGGCAACGTGGCCGACTTCTGCCGCCGCTGGGGCAAGGACTACCGCTACATGGTGGTGCTGGACGCCGACAGCGTGATGAGCGGCGACTGCCTGGTCTCCATGGTCAAGCTGATGGAAGCCAATCCCAGGGCCGGCATCATCCAGACCGCCACCCAGGCCATAGGCCACGTGACGCTGCATGCGCGCGCGCAGCAATTCGCCTCGCGCGTGACGGGCCGCCTGTTCACGCTTGGCATGCAGTTCTGGCAGATGGGCGAGTCCCACTACTGGGGCCACAATGCCATCATCCGGATCGAGCCCTTCATGAAGCATTGCGCGCTGGCCCACATCCCGGGCACCGGCGGCATGGCCGGCAGCATCATGTCGCACGACTTCGTCGAAGCCGCGCTGATGCGCCGCGCCGGCTATCACGTCTGGCTGGTGGGCGACCTGGTCGGTAGCTACGAACAGCAGCCGCCCGACCTGCTGGCCGAACTGCAACGCGACCGCCGCTGGTGCCAGGGCAACCTGCAGAACTCGCGCCTGATCGCCGAGCCGGGCATACACCCGGTGCACCGCTCGATGTTCGGCACCGGCGCCATGGCCTACCTGTCGGCGCCGCTGTGGCTGTGCTTCCTGACCCTGGGCACCGCGCTGTGGCTGTCGGGCTCGCCCATGATCGCCGACTGGACCCTGTTGCCCGGTGAGCTGATGTCGCTGTGGGCCTGGACGCTGTGCATGCTGTTCCTGCCGCGCATCCTGGGCATTGCCGCCGTACTGATCAACCGCCAGCAGCAGTCTTACGGCGGCACCGCCAGCCTGCTGCGCAGCGCGCTGCTGGAAACCCTGATCGCCCTGCTGCAGGCGCCCATCCGCATGCTGGCGCATTCGCTGTTCGTGGTGGTGGCGCTGACCGGCCTGAAGCTCGAATGGAAGTCGCCCCCGCGCGAAGCGGCCGCCGTGCCCTGGCGCCACGCGCTGGCGCAGTTGGCGCCCATGTCCGGCGTGATCGCGCTGCTGGCCGTCGGCATCGCCGTGATCGACGCGCGCGCGCTGGTCTGGCTGATCCCGGTGGGCCTGCCACTGCTGCTGTCCATCCCGATGACGGTGCTCACCAGCAAGGTCGGCGTGGGCACGGCACTGCGCGCGCAAAACTACCTGCTGATTCCGGAAGAAACCCGCTCACCGGCCGTGCTGCGCCGCGCCTGGCTGCATGCCAGCCGGCTGGCCAAGCCGCTGCTGAACACGGCCTGAGTCCGGAACACCCATAAAAAAAAGCCGCTTTGAGCGGCTTTTTTTATTGAGCAACAGCAACAGCTCTTTTAGAACTTCGGCATTCCCTTCATGCCGCCCATGCGCTTCATCATCTTCATCATGCCGCTGCCCTTCATCTTTTTCATCATGCCCTGCATCTGCTCGAACTCGTTGAGCAGGCGGTTGACTTCCTGAACGTGCACGCCTGAACCGGCGGCGATGCGGCGCTTGCGCGTAGCCTTGATGAGTTCGGGCTTGCGGCGCTCCAGCGGCGTCATGCTCTGGATGATGCCTTCCTTGCGCTTGATGTCTCTCTCGGCCTTGTCCATGTCGACCTGGCCGGCCTTGGCGCTCATCTGCGCGGGCAGTTTGTCGAGCAGGCTGGACAGGCCGCCCATGTTCTTCATCTGCTGCAGCTGGCCCAGGAAGTCATTGAGGTCAAAGGCGTCGCCCGACTTGATCTTGGCTGCGAGCTTCTGGGCGGACGCCATGTCCACGCCGGCAGCCACCTGCTCGACCAGCGCCACGATGTCACCCATGCCCAGGATGCGGCCGGCATGGCGTTCGGCGTCGAACACCTCCAGGCCGTCGATCTTCTCGCTGGTGCCCGAGAACTTGATGGGCGCGCCGGTGATCTGACGCACGCTGAGTGCCGCGCCACCGCGCGAATCGCCGTCGGTCTTGGTCAGGATGATGCCGGTCAGCGGCAGCGCTTCCTTGAAGGCCTTGGCGGTGTTGACCGCGTCCTGGCCCTGCATGGCGTCGACGACGAACAGGGTTTCGACCGGGTTCAGGATGGCATGCAGCTCCTTGATTTCCGCCATCAGGGCTTCGTCAATCGCCAGGCGGCCGGCCGTGTCGACCAGCAGCACGTCGAAGAAATGCCTGCGGGCGTAGTCGATGGCGGCGCGGGCGATGTCGGCCGGTTTCTGGTCGGGCGTGCTGGGAAACCATTCGGCGCCGGCCTGTTTGGTGACTGTCTTGAGCTGTTCGATGGCCGCGGGGCGGTAAACGTCGCCCGACACCGTCAGCACCTTCTTCTTGCGCTTTTCGATCAGGTGCTTTGCCAGCTTGGCCGTCGTGGTGGTTTTACCCGCGCCCTGCAGGCCGGCCATCAGGATGACCGCCGGCGGCTGAGCCGCCAGGTTGATGTCGCTCACGCCTTCGCCCATGGTGGCGGCGAGTTCGCGGTTGACGATGCCGACCAGCGCCTGGCCCGGCGAGAGCGAGCCCATCACCTCCTGGCCCAGCGCTTTTTCCTTGACCCGGGCGACGAAGTCGCGCACCACCGGCAAGGCCACGTCGGCCTCCAACAGCGCCATGCGCACCTCGCGCAGCATGTCCTGCACATTGGATTCGGTGATGCGGGCCTGGCCTCGCATTTCCTTGACGAGGCGGGATAACTTGTCGGTAAGGGCTGAAGCCATGGGAAGGCGCCACGGGCGTGGGGCAGTTAGGTGAGGAAAGAAGGGCTGCGTTGGGCCGGCGGGGAAAGCCGCCGCGAAAGCAGTAAAGGCTAAACTCTAGCCATGATTTTAGCTTTGAGCGACTGGTGGGGTCTTGCCGCGGCAGCCGGCGCCGCCGTCGCCTATGCCGTGCTGGCGCTGGCCACGCCGCGTTTGAGCGCCGGCACCATACGCGGCATGCTGCTGGCCGCCTGGCTGCTGCACGCGCTGGCGCTGGCCGACGGCCTGCTCGGCGAGCCGGCCCGCTTCGGTTTTGCGCCCGCGCTGTCCATGACCGTCTGGCTGGTGCTGACGGTGTACGCGGTCGAAAGCCGCCTCTTCCCGCAGATGCAGGCCCATTGGGCGCTGGCAGGGCTGGGCAGCGTGGCGGTCATCCTCGCCGCCATTTTTCCGGGCACCACTTACCATGCCATCGCCTCGCCCTGGCTGCCGCTGCACTGGGCCCTGGGCATTGCGTCGTATGGGCTGTTTGCCGCGGCGGTGGTGCACGGCTGGCTCATGACGCGCTCCGAACGCTCCATCCGGCTGGCCGCGCAAACCGACGCCGGCGTGCCCCTGCTGACGCTGGAGCGCCTGACCTTCCGCTTCGTGGAGGCCGGCTTTGTGCTGCTGTCGGCCACCTTGTTCGTGGGCTGGCTGTTCGCCGAAACCCTGTACGGGCCGGGCCTGGCCTGGAAGTGGAACCACAAAACCGTGTTCTCGGTCCTGGCCTGGCTGACCTTTGCCGGCCTGCTGATCGGCCGGGCGCGCCTGGGCTGGCGCGGCCGCAAGGCGGTCCATGTGCTGTACCTGGGTTCCGGCCTGCTGCTGCTGGGCTATGCCGGCTCGCGCTTTGTGCTTGAAGTCATCCTGAGGCGAGCATGAAATACCTGCTGGTCATGGCCCTGGTGCTGGTGGCGTTCTGGATCTGGCGGCACAACCGTGAAACGGAACGGCGTGACGCGGCGCCCGCCCGTCCGCCAGGCCCGCAAAAAACAGGAACGGCCATCACTGAAATCGTCGCCTGCGAAGTTTGCGGCGTGCATTTGCCGAAAACTGAAGCGCTGATCGGCAACAAAGGCATTTACTGCAGCGACGCGCACCGGCGCCAGACGGAAGGTTAAATGAGCACGCCGTCCCACTGGTTTGAAACAGGCGGCGACAAGGGCTCAGGCGGCTGGGAAATCACGTCCGGGCCGGGCTCCTTCGGCCGCTTGTGGCATGTTTTCATGACCGCACGCGTCGCCATCGCCGCCGTGCTGGTCGTCCTGCAGGCATTCATTTACGCGCTGGGCAACACCACCAACCGCTGGTCCATCGCGACCTGTATCGCCTACCTGTGCGCCACATTGGCGGTGCGGCTCTGGTCACGGCCCCGGCCGCCCGGCAGCACCTTTGACGCGCAATGGGTGCTCACCATCGGCGTGGACGTCATCGCCTTCTCTGCGCTGAACTTCCTGCAATCCGGTGGCATCAATTACACCCCGTTGTTCGCGCTGCCGGTGCTGCTGGCCTCCATCCTGGGCCCGATATTGCTGGCCTTTGGCACAGCCGCCAGCGTGACACTGCTGCTGCTGGCCGACGCCTGGTGGAACTCGCTGCAGGGCCTGGGCGACGCCAACGCGCGTTTCCTTCAATCAGGCCTGAGCGGCTCCGGCTTCTTTCTCGTCGCGCTGCTCGCCAACCACCTGGCCCTGCGCCTGGCCAGGGAAGAGCAGCTTGCCAAACGCAGCCAGTCCGCCGCCCGCATGCAAACGCAGGTGAATGAACTGGTGATCGAAGCCCTGGCTGACGGCGTGCTGGTGGTCGACGTCAACGGCATCGTGCGCTCGGCCAATCCGGCCTCACGGCGCCTGCTGGCGGCCGGCGATTCCGTGCGCAGCGCCCCCTTCATCCTGGCCACGGAAGCCGCCTGGCAGCCTCTTGCCGAGTTGACGCACCGCACCTTCGCGGCGCAATCGCCGCAGGAATCCGACGTCAGCCTGCACAACGCGGGCGGCCATACCCGGCGGCTGCACGTGCGCACGCGGCTGGCCGCTTCGCCGAACGGCTCGCATGAGAGCCTGTGCGTGATGTTCCTGGAAGACCTGCGTGAAATGGAAGCGCGCGTGCGGACCGAAAAAATGGCGGCCATGGGCCGCATGTCGGCCGCGGTGGCCCATGAAATCCGCAACCCGCTGGCCGCCATTTCGCAGGCCAACGCCCTGCTCGAAGAAGACCTGCAGGACCCGGGGCAGCGCCGGCTCACCGCCATGGTCAGGCAAAACGCCCAGCGCCTGGCCCGCATCGTGGACGAGGTGCTGAATATTTCGCGCGCCCAGGCGCAGCTGCCTTCGCCGCAAACCACCACATTGCCGCTGGACGACACCGTCCGGAAGATCACATCCGACTGGGCGGAGCAGACCGCGGCCTCCGGGCGCACGCGCATCACGGCGGACTCGGACAACGCCGTCGTGATTTTTGAGCCCGAGCATTTGCGGCGCCTGATGATCAACCTGCTGGACAACGCCTTGCGCTACGCCAGCGATTCCGCCGGGGCGATAGAAGTCGCGACCCAGGCCGTGGCGCCGGGGCAGTCTCGCCTGTCCGTCTGGAGCGACGGCCAGCCCCTGGAGCAGACCGTGCAAAGCCACCTGTTCGAACCCTTCTTTTCGTCGGAAAGCCGGTCAAGCGGGCTGGGCCTGTATATCTGCCGTGAACTGTGCGAACGCTACGGCGCCATGATCGGCTACCAGCGCGTGCAGCGCGAAGGCACCGAGGGCAACGAATTTTTCGTGATGTTCACGCCTTCCGCGCAATCCCCGAACATCTCCGCGCCGTCTTTTGCCACAATGCCCACCTGACACCATGAGCATGCAAAACCCCGTTCCCCAGCAAGCCCGCATCCTCGTCATCGACGACGAGCCGGACCTGCGAACCCTGTACGAACTGACCCTGCTCAGGGAGGGCTACCGGGTGGAGGCCGCCGGCGATTTGCTGCAGGCCCGCCAGCAGCTCAGTGAAAACCGCTTCGATGCGGTCATCACCGACATGCGCCTGCCGGACGGCCTGGGCCTGGAACTGCTGCGCGACATGGTAAGCCAGCAGCGCAGCGAACGCTGCGTCGTCATCACGGCCCACGGCTCCGCCGAAAACGCCGTCGAAGCCCTCAAAGCCGGCGCTTTCGACTACCTCACCAAGCCGGTCGACCTCAAACAGTTCCGCAGCGTGGTGGCATCGGCCGTGCAGGGCGCCAGGCAAGCAACGCCGGCCAGCGACAAAACCGAGCGCGTCGCACCGGATTCCGGCATCACGCCCTTGTCGCTGCCCCTGCCGGTGGCCGCCGAAGCCCCGCTGATTTTGCAGAAGCTGGTCGGTGAGTCAGCCGTCATGCGCGCGGTCAAGTCGCGCATCGTCAAGGTGGCCGGCAGCATGGCGCCGGTGCTGATCCAGGGCGAATCGGGCACCGGCAAGGAACTGGTCGCGCGCGCCGTGCACGGCTGCAGCCACCGCGCGGCGGGCCCGTTCGTGGCGGTCAATTGCAGCGCCATCCCCGAGAACCTTCTGGAAGCGGAGTTCTTCGGCGCGCGCAAAGGCGCCTACACCGGCTCGGCGCAAGACCGGCAGGGTTACTTCCAGGCGGCCAAGGGCGGGACCCTCTTTCTCGACGAAATCGGCGACCTGCCCCTGGCCATGCAGTCCAAGCTCCTGCGGGCCATCCAGGAACGCACCGTGCGGCCGCTGGGCTCCGCGCAGGAGGACTCGGTGGACGTGCGCATCGTCAGCGCCACCCACAAGGACCTGGTCGCCGAAGTCCAGGCCGGGACTTTCCGCCAGGATCTTTATTACCGGCTCAATGTGATCGAGATTCACGTGCCCGCCCTGCGCGAGCGCCGGGAAGACCTGCCGGCCCTGTGCAAAGCCCTGCTGGCCAGAATTTGCCATGAGTCCGGCTTCCCGGTACCCGAGCTGACCGATTCCGTGATGGGACAGCTGCGCGCCCTGCCTTTCAACGGCAACGTCAGGGAGCTGGAAAACACCCTGCACCGCGCGGTGGCGCTCGGCGACGGCAGCGAACTGCATTTTGACGCGCCGGCCGAAGAGCAGGTCGCCGTTCCGGAAAACCTGCAGGAGTACCTGGACAGGCAGGAGCGCAGCATCCTCACGAAAGTGCTGCTGGAAAACGGCTTCAACCGAACCGCGGCCGCCGCCAGGCTGGGGCTGAGCTTGCGCCAGATCCGCTACCGCATTGCGCGCCTGAACATCGTGACACCGGGCAGCGAAGACCCCGCCGATGAACTCGACGCCGCCGATGACCCCGCCTGAAGGCCGGGGCGCCGGCACCCCGCAGCCCCTGTGGCGGGACGGCTGGTACCGCTATGCGCGCGCGCTGGCCTCGCCCAATTTCGGGCCGCGGCCCGAGGGCGCGCTGATCGACCTCGTTGTCATCCACTCCATCAGCCTGCCGCCCGGCGAATTCGGCAACGGCAACGTGCAGCGCCTCTTCACCAACCAGCTCGAGTGGGAAGCCCACGCTTACTTCCAGGGCATACGCGGCCTGCAGGTGTCGTCGCACTTCTTCATTGCCCGTTCCGGCGCCCTGTGGCAGTTCGTCGGCTGCGGCGACCGGGCCTGGCATGCCGGGGAGTCGAACTACCGCGGACGCGGCAACTGCAACGACGACTCCATCGGCATCGAGCTTGAGGGCCTGGAAGGCGGCGCCTTCGAAATGCCCCAGTACGAGACCCTGGCAGGACTCTGCGCCTCGCTGCTCCAGGCCTATCCCATCGCCCACATCGCGGGACACGAACACATCGCGCCCGGCCGCAAGCAAGACCCCGGTCCGGGTTTTGAGTGGTCCCTGCTGCAAGACTCGCTGGCCTTGCCGGCTAGGTATTTTCCCGAGACCGCCTGAGGCTCACGCGCGCAAAACCACACCGGGGTGGTGCGCTTTGCAGCCGGAAATTTCACGGTATTTTTACCGCGCTAACATGGGCTTGTGTTGGCGGGCCAAAGCCCGCGACAAGGCGCGCCGCAGCGTTGCCGGGGCTGCGCAAGCCTGATGGAATCAGGCTTTGCCGAAGATGAGCGGCACGAAATCGAGAGCGTCGCGCAGCTGTCCAAAACGGGGCTGAAAAAGCCACAAAACGTAACGGTGCATTCAGTCGGCGATACACTACCTGTAGTGGCTTGTATTCCCCCCATACCCTAGGTATAGTGTCTAAGCCCTAATTCAGTTTGATGTAATTCGGGCCCCGGCGACGAGGAATTGGTTCATGCTTTTGAACGCCTTCCGCCAAAACGGTTGCCCGCAACAGCACATCAAGCCAGTCATAAAACAAAGCAAAGAGGAAGTCATGCAAACAGCACAGCACGCAGTGCCCGCAACGTCCAGCGTTGCCGCCGGCAATCCGGCAGCCAGCGATACCAACACCCAGCCCAGCCCCCTCGCCCACTACCAGATCATTCGCCGCAACGGCGGCGTCGTGCCTTTCGAGCCCAACAAGATCGCCGTGGCCATGATGAAGGCCTTCCTGGCCGTTCATGGCACGCAGGGCGCGGCCTCGGCCAGCGTGCGCGAAACGGTCGACGGCCTGACCCAGGCGGTCATCCGCGCCCTGATGCGCTCGCGCCCGGGCGGCGGCACCTTCCATATAGAAGACGTGCAGGACCAGGTCGAACTCGGCCTGATGCGCGGCGGCCACCACGAGATTGCCCGCGCCTACGTGCTGTACCGCGAAAAGCGCACGCAGGAGCGCGCGCGCCAGCCGCAGACCCAGGCGCCCGCAGCGCCCCTAATCCACGTCACCGACCGCGGCAACCGCATCGCCCTGGACATCCGCAACCTGCAGGCGCTGATCGAGGCCTCCTGCGCCGACCTGGGCGCCGATGTCAAGCCCGACCCCATCGTCGCGGAAACCATGCGCAACCTCTACGACGGCGTTCCCATCGACGAGGTCTACAAAGCGTCCATCCTGGCGGCGCGCACCCTGATTGAAAAAGACCCCGACTACACCTATGCCACCGCGCGCCTGCTGATGCACACCATCCGCCGGGAAGTGCTGGGCGAAGAAGTCAACCAGGAAGACATGGCCGTCCGCTATGCCGAATACTTCCCGCAATTCATCGCCAAGGGCGTGCAGAACGAATTGCTCGACGAAAAACTGCAGCAGTTCGACCTGGCCCGCCTGGGCGCCGCGCTCAAGCCCGAGCGCGACCTGAAATTCGACTACCTCGGCCTGCAGACCCTGTTTGACCGCTACTTCCTGCACGTGCGCAAGCAGCGCATCGAACTGCCCCAGGCTTTCTTCATGCGCGTGGCCATGGGCCTGTCGCTCAACGAGATCAACCGCGAAGAGCGCGCCATCGAGTTCTACGAGATCCTGTCGTCCTTCGACTTCATGTCGAGCACGCCCACCCTGTTCAACGCCGGCACCCTGCGTTCGCAGCTGTCGTCCTGCTACCTGACCACGGTCGCCGACGACCTGGGCGGCATCTACGACGCCATCAAGGAAAACGCCCTGCTGTCCAAGTTTGCCGGCGGCCTGGGCAATGACTGGACGCCCGTGCGCGCCCTGGGCGCCCATATCAAGGGCACCAACGGCGAATCGCAAGGCGTGGTGCCGTTCCTGAAGGTCGTCAACGACACCGCCGTTGCCGTCAACCAGGGCGGCAAGCGCAAGGGCGCCGTCTGCGCCTACCTGGAAACCTGGCACCTGGACATCGAGGAGTTTCTGGAACTGCGCAAGAACACCGGCGACGACCGCCGCCGCACGCACGACATGAACACCGCCAACTGGATTCCCGACCTCTTCATGCGCCGCGTGATGGAAAAAGGCAGCTGGACCCTGTTCTCGCCGTCCGACACGCCCGACCTGCACGACAAGTTCGGCAAGGACTTCGAAAAGATCTACATCGCCTACGAAGCCAAGGCCGAGCGCGGCGAGATCAAGCCGTCCCGCAAGCTGCAAGCCACCGACATGTGGCGCAAGATGCTCTCGATGCTGTTTGAGACCGGCCACCCCTGGATCACTTTCAAGGACGCCTGCAACGTGCGCTCGCCGCAGCAGCACACCGGCGTCGTGCACTCGTCCAACCTGTGCACCGAGATCACGCTCAACACCAGCGACACCGAAACCGCCGTCTGCAACCTGGGCTCGGTCAACCTCGTCCAGCACCTGAAGGACGGCGCGGTCGACCACGAGAAGCTCAAGAAGACCATCACCACGGCCATGCGCATGCTGGACAACGTGATCGACATCAATTACTACGCCGTCAAGAAGGCCCGCGATTCCAACATGCGCCATCGCCCCGTGGGCCTGGGCATCATGGGCTTCCAGGACTGCCTGTACGAGCTGCGCGTGCCTTACGCCTCCCAGGAAGCTGTCGAATTCGCCGACAAGTCCATGGAAGCCGTCTGCTACCACGCCTACTGGGCTTCCACCGAACTGGCCAAGGAACGCGGCAAGTACGCCAGCTACAAGGGCTCGCTCTGGGACAAGGGCATCCTGCCGCTGGACACACTGGACATGCTGGCCGAGCAGCGCGGCGGCTACATCGAAGTCGACCGTTCCGCCACGCTGGACTGGGACGCCCTGCGCAAGAAGATCGCCAAGGACGGCATGCGCAACTCCAACTGCGTCGCCATCGCCCCGACCGCCACCATTTCCAACATCATCGGCGTGGACGCCTGCATCGAGCCCTGCTTCGGCAACCTCTCGGTCAAATCCAACCTGTCCGGTGAATTCACGGTCATCAACCACTACCTGGTGCGCGACCTCAAGCGCCTGAACCTGTGGGACGACGTGATGGTGGTGGACCTCAAGCACTTTGACGGTTCGCTGCGCCCCATCGACCGCGTGCCGCAGGACGTCAAGTCGCTGTACGCCACGGCGTTTGAAATCGAGACCTCCTGGATCGTCGAAGCGGCGGCACGCCGCCAGAAATGGATAGACCAGGCGCAATCGCTCAATATCTATATGGCGGGTGCCTCGGGCAAGAAGCTCGACGATACCTACAAGCTGGCCTGGCTGCGCGGCCTCAAGACCACCTACTACCTGCGCACGCAGAGCGCGACGCACGCCGAGAAATCGACCGTGACCGCGGGCAAGATGAACTCGGTGTCGTCCGGCTCCGCACCCGCCGCCAGCGGCATGAGCGCGCTCGAGGCGGCAGCCGCCGCAGCGCAGGCGCAGATGAATGCAACGCCCGCCACCGACATCAAGTTCTGCGCGATCGATGATCCGGGATGCGAGGCTTGCCAATAAAAACACCGGATCGCGCGGCCAGCCGGCCACGCGATTCGATGTATATGAGCAACACAATTTTGTAGCGATGTGAATGAACACTTTTCATTTTGTATCGCTGCTTTCATAATCCCACAGTATTGGAAACCTCTATGTTGACCTGGGACGAAGAAGTCAAACCATCGTTGCAAACATCTCAAAACAGCGGCTCGCCCGAAGGCCGCTCGATGGAACTTCCGCCTCTTTCTTTTAACGCTGTTGAGCAACCCCAGGCGCAAGTGCGCATGCTCAACGACGGCGCATTCACACCTGCGCAAGCCGCAGCCCCTTCGGCTCCTGTCTCTGCAGAACCCGCCAAGGCACAGCGCGTCAAAGCTTCCGACAAACGCATCATCAACGGCCAGACCGACGTCAACCAGCTGGTGCCGTTCAAGTACAAATGGGCCTGGGAAAAATACCTCGCCACCTGCGCCAACCATTGGATGCCGCAGGAAGTGAACATGACGCGCGACATCGCCCTCTGGAAAGACCCGAACGGCCTGACCGAAGACGAACGCCGCCTGGTCAAGCGCAACCTGGGTTTCTTCGTGACCGCCGATTCGCTGGCCGCCAACAACATCGTGCTGGGCACCTACCGCCACATCACGGCGCCCGAGTGCCGCCAGTTCCTGCTGCGCCAGGCCTTCGAGGAAGCCATCCACACCCACGCCTACCAGTACATCACCGAGTCGCTGGGCCTGGACGAAGCCGAGATCTTCAATGCCTACAACGAAGTCCAGTCCATCAAGGACAAGGACCAGTTTCTGATCCCTTTCATTGAAGTCATCTCCGACCCGCACTTCAAGACCGGCACCACCGAAGCCGACCAGACCCTGCTCAAGTCGCTGATCGTCTTCGCCTGCCTGATGGAAGGCCTGTTCTTCTACGTCGGCTTCACGCAGATCCTTGCTCTGGGCCGCCAGAACAAGATGACCGGTGCCGCCGAGCAGTACCAGTACATCCTGCGCGACGAGTCCATGCACTGCAATTTCGGCATCGACCTGATCAACCAGCTCAAGCTCGAGAACCCCCATCTCTGGACGGCGGAGTTCAAGGCCGAGATCAAGGCCTTGTTCATGAAAGCCGTCGAACTGGAGTACCGCTACGCCGAAGACACCATGCCGCGCGGCGTGCTCGGCCTCAACGCATCCATGTTCAAGGGCTACCTCCGCTACATCGCCAATCGCCGCGCCACGCAGATCGGACTTGAAACTCTCTTCCCCAACGAGGAGAATCCATTCCCGTGGATGAGCGAAATGATCGACCTGAAAAAAGAACGCAATTTCTTTGAAACCCGCGTGATCGAGTACCAATCCGGTGGTGCCCTTTCCTGGGATTGATTGAACAAGACGCGCAACACAAGCCGACAATGATTTCTAGAATTGCAATGACCAATGACAGCACCGCAGAGTGCGCGTTGGGCTTTGCTCCTGTGTTCGCGGCGCTGGGACCGGTTTATCCGGGGCCCAACGCCGTGAATCGCTTTACGTACTCCAACCGTGAAGTGCTCTTTGCAACGTGATCAAGGAGAAAACTATGGCAACTGCGAAAAAAACTGCGGCTAAAAAAGCTGCTCCGAAGAAAGCCCCTGCGAAAAAAGTAGCGGCTAAGAAGGCTCCTGCGAAAAAAGCAGCAGCGAAAAAAGCTCCGGCTAAAAAAGCTCCAGCGAAAAAAGTAGCGGCCAAAAAGCCAGCTGCGAAAAAATCGCCAGCGAAAAAGCCAGCAGCCAAGAAGGTAGCGGCCAAGAAGCCAGCAGCGAAGAAAGCTGCAGCGAAAAAGCCGGCAGCCAAGAAGGCCGCGAAAAAGGTAGCGAAGAAACCAGCGGCCAAGAAAGCCGCTGCGAAGAAGCCTGCCGCCAAGAAAGCAGCGAAAAAGCCCGCTGCGAAGAAAGCCGCGAAAAAACCTGCTGCCAAGGCGCCCGCTGCCGCGGCTGCGCCTGCGGCTCAGACGACTCTGAACCCGCAAGCGGCCTGGCCGTTTCCGACAGCCAGCAAGCCGTAAGCAGTAAGGTAATTCTGCTTAGAGCCCGATATCGAAAGATGTCGGGCTTTTTTCATGCCCGGCCCACTCCCTCATTCTTCCGATTGCCTGCCCTGCTCAACCATGACCTCGCCCGCACCACTGCCTGACCTTGCTTTTCTGCGGACGGAAAAGAACGGCGATGTGCTGGTCGACGTGCATGTAGTGCCGAATGCCGCCAAAACCCAGGTTGCGGGCCTGCACGGCGAAACCGGCCGGCAGGCACTTCGCCTGCGGCTGCAGGCGCCCCCCGTGGACGGCAAGGCCAACCAGGCGCTTGTGAAATGGCTGGCCGGCTGCCTGGGCATTCCACAGCAGGCGGTCACACTGGCGCGCGGAGAGACTTCCCGGCGCAAGCAGCTGCGCGTGAGCGCCGCGGCGACCGGCCGTGCCGCGTGGGATGTATTGGTGAAAGCGGCGGGCGAGGATGGCTCGCCTGGTTGATGAGAAGAGGCGAGCTTCAGCCCGCGATCTGGGCGGCCGTCAGCGTGTAGTTCTGGCCGCCGCGCGTCGCGATCTTCAGCGCACCGACCCGGTTGCCCAGCGCGGCGCAACGCGCCAGCGGCCAGCCCTGCTCCAGGCCGAACAGCAGCGCCCCGCGAAAGGCGTCGCCGCAGCCGGTCGGGTCCACCACGGCCTCGGCCTTCACGGGTGGCACCAGGGTTTTCTCGCCGTCAATCCAGACTTCGCAGCCTTCGGCGCCCAGCGTCACCACCAGGCCCTGCACGCGCCTGGACAATTCAGCGCAGGACAGGCCGGTGCGGTCGCAGAGCATTTTGGCTTCGTAGTCGTTGACCGTGACCCAGGTGGCCAGCTCGACGAAATGCGAGAGCTCCTTGCCGTCGAACATGGGCAGGCCCTGGCCCGGGTCGAACACAAAGGGGATGCCGGCCGCCTTGAACTGCTCGGCATGCTGCAGCATGGCGTCGCGCCCATCGGGCGAAATGATGCCCAGCTTGATGTCGCCCCGCGCCGCGATGCGCGTCACATGGGCCTGCATCATCGCGCCGGGGTGAAACGCCGTGATCTGGTTGTTGTCGCGGTCGGTCATGATCATGGCCTGCGCGGTATAGGTGTCGCTGACCTGGCGCACGAACTCGGTGCTGATGCCCAGGGTATTCATGCGCTCCACATACTCGGCGCCGTCGCTGCCGACCGTCGCCATCGGCAGGGCCGTGCCGCCCAGCTGCCGCAGGCTGTAGGCGATGTTGCCGGCGCAACCGCCGAATTCGCGGCGCAGCGCCGGCACCAGGAAGGACACGTTGAGGATGTGCAGCTGGTCGGGCAGGATCTGCTCGGAAAAGCGCCCCTCAAAGCTCATGATGGTGTCAAACGCCAGGGAACCACAGATAACAGCGGACATTGATTTTCTCGTTTCAATCAGGGATAAAAAACCAGGACACGGTAGCCCGCCACCCGCAGGGTTGCGGGCGCGGAAGGAGAGGACGAAGAGGAGGAAGGGGGCGACGCGGAAGCATCACCCGGGACTTTCATGATGACCAGGCCCGCCAGTTCGGACTGCGCCGCCAGCGTCGCGGCCTTGGCGCCGAACTGCGCCGGCGCCAGGACGCGGCGCACCACGGCTTGGTCCTGGGTATCGGTCAGGGTCACTTCCAGCGAGGGCATTTCCAGCACCGTCACGCCGGTGTTCTTGAGCGTGAAGCTCAGGCGGTAGGCGTCGGGGCCTATCCGGTTGAAGCTGGAGCTGTCGATAACCAGCGCCTCGATATGGCGCGGCGGGCGGACCTCACAGTGCAGCGGGCCGCACAGCGCCTGCAGCGCCGGCAACAGCCCCGGCTCCAGCGCGGCCAGCGTATTCCTTTGCTGGACCGCCCATTGCGCCACCAGTGTGGCCAGCAGCAGCAAGGAGAGCAGGGCCAGTGACCAGCGCGTCAGCGGCTTTCGCCAGAAGGCCTTGCGCCGCGCTTCCCGCACAAAAGACACGTCGTGTTCCACGGGCCGCCCCGGCATGCCGGAATCCACGTCCGAATAGGCGAAGCTGGAATCGTCCTCGATGGCCTCCTCGCGCACCACGGCAGACTGGCGCGGGAGCGGCGCGTCGGGCAGTGATTCGGCGGGCAGCTCCAGCGGGTCGTGCTGGCGTTCCTGCTGCGCCTGCTTCCAGCGCACGGGATCAAAATCGGCGGCACTGTCCTGGGCATCTTCCCAGCCGGGGCTGGAAGGCCTGAGCGGTGCCCTGTCGGCAAACGAGCGGGCCGGTGCCCATTCCTGCCGGGACGGCGCCACCGGTGGATCGGCCTCGGGCAGGCTTTGGGGCTGGGTCGGCGCGTCAAAAACCGGAAGGGGCGCGGCGGTCGTGTCGGGCACCGAGTCGAGCAGCGCGGCCGCAGGAGCGGTCAGCGAGGACATGTCGCGCGGCAGCAGATGGGCCGACGCATCGAACACTTCGGCGCAATGCCCGCATCGCACCCAGCCTTGTGAGACTTTGAGTTGGTCGGTCACGACTTTGAACATCGTGCCGCAAGCGGGGCAGCGCGTAATCAGGCTCATTTAGCGCTGTATTGTAGGGGTGGCGCCTGCCGCCGACGGCCCGGAAACCGCCATACGCGACGGCCGGTGCCGGCTCAGAACCGGGCGGTCATCAGGATCCAGCCCTCTTGCGTGTCATGCACGCTGAGCTGGCAATAAGGAGCGTAGGCTTCCTTGAGCTCGTCGGCCTGGCGCTCCAGGATGCCGGCGAGCACCAGGTGGCCGCCTTTTTCGACGTGCGCGCACAGCAGCGGCGCCAGCACCTTGAGCGGCGTGGCCAGGATATTGGCCAGCACGGTGCGGTACTGGCCCAAGGCTTTTTCGGGCAAGCCGGCATTGAGTACCACATGGTTGGCGTCTGCATTGGCGCGCGTCGATTCGACAGCGGCCGGGTCAATGTCGACAGCGTCGATGTCGGTTGCGCCGAACTTCGCCGCGCCAATGGCCAGGATGCCCGAGCCGCAGCCGTAGTCGAGGACGCGCCCCAGGTCCTGGTCGGCCCGGCTCGCGATCCAGCGCAGGCACATGCGTGTGGTCGGGTGCGTTCCCGTGCCGAAGGCCAGGCCCGGGTCCAGGCGAATCACCTGTTTGGCCTCCGCGGGCGGTTCATGCCAGGTCGGCACGATCCAGAATTCAGGCGTGATGTCCACCGGCTCGAACTGCGACTGCGTCAGGCGCACCCAGTCTTGTTCGGGCACGGGCTGGATGGCGACCACGCGGCAACCCGTGAAAAAATCCTGGGCTGACAGCACGCCGGCCGCGTCGCGCGCCAGGGCTTCGGTGGCAAACAGCGAAACGATGCGGGAGCGTTCCCAGCCCGCCTTGGGCGGCGGCATGTCCGGTTCGCCGAACAGCGCCTGCTCGGCCGGCGTCTGGGCGTCGGCGTCTTCCACCGACACGCTGAGCGCATCGAGTGCGTCCAGCGCCTCGCTGAGGGTCTCGACTTCGTCGACAGGGGCCAGCAGGATCAGTTCAAACATTGTGTAGGCGCACTGGTTGGTTTCGACAATGGCAATCCCTGCAAGCAGGGGCCGCGGAACCGGCTTTGCCGGGCCGCAGGCGCAGCGGCCCCCTCGGGGGGCAGGAAGCTACACGAAGTGAGCGACCGTGGGGGTCATCTCTCACGTTTCGACAACCACTCTTCTAGATAGTGGATGTTGGTGCCGCCGTCCATGAACTTGGCGTCCACCATCAGTTCGCGGTGCAGCGGGATGTTGGTGTTGATGCCTTCAACCACGGTTTCGGCCAGCGCCGTGCTCATGCGGGCCAGGGCCTGCTCGCGCGTATCGCCGTGCACGATGATCTTGCCGATCATGGAGTCGTAGTTGGGGGGCACGAAATAGTTGGCGTAAATGTGCGAATCCACGCGCACGCCCGGCCCGCCGGGGGTGTGCCAGGTCGTGATGCGCCCCGGCGAGGGAACGAACTTGTAGGGGTCTTCCGCGTTGATGCGGCATTCGATGGAATGGCCCTTGAGTTCGATGTCGCGCTGGGCGAACGGCAGTTTTTCGCCGGCCGCCACCATGATCTGGGTGCGCACGATGTCCACGCCGGTGATCCACTCGGTGACCGGATGCTCCACCTGCACGCGGGTGTTCATCTCGATAAAGTAGAACTCGCCGTTTTCGTAGAGGAACTCGAAGGTGCCCGCGCCGCGGTAGCCTATCTTCTTGACGGCAGCGACGCAGCGCTCGCCGATGCGCTCGATCAGCTTGCGCGGAATGCCGGGCGCCGGCGCTTCTTCAATGACTTTCTGGTGGCGGCGCTGCATGGAGCAGTCGCGCTCGCCCAGCCAGACCGCGTTCTTGTGCTGGTCGGCCAGGATCTGGATTTCGATGTGCCGCGGGTTCTGCAGGAATTTCTCCATGTAGACCTCGGGATTGCCGAAGGCTGCGCCGGCCTCGGCCTTGGTGGTCTGCACCGCGTGCAGCAGGGCCGCCTCGGTGTGCACCACGCGCATGCCGCGCCCGCCGCCGCCGCCGGCCGCCTTGATGATGACGGGGTAGCCGACCTGCTTGGCGGTGCGCTTGATGACGACCGGGTCATCAGGCAAGGCGCCCTCGGAACCGGGCACGCATGGCACGCCGGCCTTGATCATGGTCTGCTTGGCCGAAACCTTGTCGCCCATGATGCGGATGGATTCGGGCGAGGGGCCGATGAATTTGAAGCCGCTTTTCTCCACCCGTTCAGCGAAGTCAGCGTTTTCGCTCAGGAAGCCGTAGCCGGGGTGGATGGCTTCGGCATCCGTCACCTCGGCCGCCGAGATGATGGCGGGCATGTTGAGGTAGCTGTCTTTGGAGGGCGCCGGGCCTATGCAGACCGATTCGTCCGCCAGCTTGATGTATTTGGCTTCGCGGTCGGCCTCGGAATAGACCATCACGGCCTTCACGCCGAGCTCGCGGCAGGCGCGCTGGATGCGCAAAGCGATCTCCCCGCGGTTGGCGATCAGTATTTTCTTGAACATGCGTCGGTAAGCCTGGTTTGAAAAGGAGGCGCTCAGCCCCGCTTATTCAATGATGAAGAGGGGTTGGCCGTATTCGACAGCCTGGCCGTTTTCCGAAAGGATCTTGGTGACCGTGCCCGACTTGTCGGCTTCGATCTCGTTGAGGATCTTCATGGCCTCGATGATGCAGATGGTCTCGCCTTCCTTGACCACGCTGCCGAGTTCGACAAAGGGCTTGGCGCCAGGGCTGGCCGAGCGGTAGAAGGTGCCCACCATGGGCGACTTGACGGCATGGCCGGCCGGGGCGGCAGGCGCCGCATCGGCGGCCGGAGCACCAGGCGCACCGGCGGCCGGGGCCGCTGCGGGAGCTGCTACCATGGCAACCGGCTGCTGCATCACGACGGGGGCGCCGCTGGATTTGACGATGCGCACCTTGCCTTCAGCTTCGGTGATCTCCAGCTCGGAGACGTTGGACTCCGAGACGAGGTCGATCAGGGTTTTGAGTTTTCTTAAATCCATGGGTTCTCTCCAACGAAGGTAGATGCTGGCGCGGGATCTCGGCGCAGCTTTTGACTGAAAGGCCGGAAACAGGGCGCACTTGACGCGGCCACCGATCTTCCTTCTTTTTTCACTTACTTTCTGCTTTTACGCTTTAAAGCGCTTATCAGTTAATTACTGCGGGGAGCAGCCAAGCGGCTTTCCCCGGGAAAGCGCAGAGTGTACATCAAGCCGGAGGCCATTCCAAACCGTCTGGCGGCTGGCTTTGTTTCCCTGGATGGGGCTCAGATATTGCTGTTAGAAGCTTGTTACCGCAGGTTAACGAGGATTTCGCAACGAAAGCCGTATCGGCCGGCTAGGTGAGCTTGGCCCACTGCGCCAGGTCTTCAGGCAGGACCTTGCCGATCTTGCGATGCAGCAGTTCGCCCGACGCGCTGAACACCGCCGTGAACGGCAGGCTGCCGGCGATGTTGCCCAGCGACTTGCTGAGTTCCGTCCCGCCCAGGCCGGCCATGCCGACCGGAAAATGCAGGGGCTTGCTTTGCAGCCAGGTCCGCACCGCGCTCGGCTGGTCGACAGCCAAACCGACTATTTGCAGGTTTTTATCGCGGTTTTCCTGGTAGAAATAATCCAATAGCGGCAATTCCTCGACACAGGGCGGGCACCAGGTGGCCCAGAAATTCACCAGCAAGAGCTTGCCGCGGAAGCTGCTCATGGACAGGTTCTTGCCGTCGGGCGTGTCGAAGTTCAGGCTCCAGAAGGCGTCGGATGCGCCGCCCGCCGTGCCCACGACACCCGCCCCAGTCGGGCTTGCATCCACCTGGTGCGGCTGGAATTTCCACCAGGCCATGGTGGCGCCGGCAATTCCGGCTATGGCGGCGGCGCTGCCATAAAGCATGTTTCTGCGATTCACGTGTCTGAAGCTCCGGCTTGGGAAGTCAATAATTTTTGCACGGCGGCGAGGTCGCCCCGTGGCGTCCGGCCCTTGGCGTCGGGTTTGAGGGCACCGCGCAAGTCGTCATGGTCGTAGACCATCAGGTGCACACCCACCGTTTCATTCAAAGGTTTGCACACACTTCGCAGGCTGAGCGCTTCCACGCTGTCGCCGGTAAAACCGGTGACGGTGCGCGGCTCGTAGTCCACATTGTGCTCAATCAGTGCGATTTCAGCCGATTTGGGGTCATCGCAGAAAAGCTGGATGTAGATGTCGGACAGCCGTGTCGCCGTGCCATGCCACACCGCGCCGCCCAGGTAAGGCCGGAACTGCGCCAGGCGCTCCATCCAGACCAGGGCCAGCTCGCGCAGGGCGGCCAGCTCGGCCGGCTGGGTGTCGGCGCAGAAAAGCGCGATGTATTCGCGCACCGCGTCTTCGAGTTCATCGTTGCCGGGCAGTTCGGTGCGCGCCGGCAGCGCCATCTGTTTGACGGCGCGGCGTTTGGCGGGGCCGTATTCGAGTCCTTCTTCGACCACCATTGCGGCGGCTGTAGCGGCGATTTCGGATTTGAGGGTGTGGGGGATCACGGTCGGCAGGCCCGAAGGCCAGGAAAGATACGAGGGCAGCGAAGCGATTGTGCCCCTGTTAGGCGCCCATCTGGCCCTAAAGTTCACCGCCCGCCACAGCCCACTGCCCCGGCGGCATTGGGCCGGCAAAAAGCCCTGCCTAGAATACAGGCCCATGCACATACATATTCTGGGAATCTGCGGCACTTTCATGGGCGGCCTGGCCGCCCTGGCGCGGGAGGCGGGGCATAAAGTCACCGGTTGCGACACCGGCGTCTACCCGCCCATGAGCGACCAGTTGCGCGGCCTGGGGATCGAACTGATCGAGGGTTACGGCGCGGACCAGATGGCCTTCGAGCCCGACGTGTTTGTGGTCGGCAACGTGATCTCGCGCGCCCGGCTGGCCGATGGGACGCCCAAATACCCGCTGATGGAAGCTATCTTGAACAGCGGCAAGCCCTATACCAGCGGCCCGCAATGGCTATCGGGCCATGTTCTGCACCACCCCACGCACCACTCAACCGGCCCGCGCCACGTGCTGGCCGTGGCCGGCACGCACGGCAAGACCACCACCACGGCCATGCTGACCTGGATCCTCGAGCATGCCGGGCTGAAGCCGGGTTTCCTGGTCGGCGGCGTGCCGCTCAATTTCGGTGTCTCGGCCCGTCTCGGCGAAGGCAACACCTTTGTCATCGAGGCCGACGAATACGACACCGCGTTTTTCGACAAACGCAGCAAGTTTGTGCACTACCGGCCGCGCACCGCCGTGCTGAACAACCTCGAGTTCGACCACGCCGACATTTTTGACGACCTTGCGGCCATCGAACGGCAGTTCCACCACCTGGTGCGCACCGTACCCTCGCAGGGCCGCGTGGTCGTCAACGCGGCCGAGGCCAGCCTGCAGCGCGTGCTGGCCCAGGGCTGCTGGAGTGAGCAGCTACTCTTTGGCAATGGCCTGCTGAACAAAGCCGGTTTCACGGCCCACGGCGAGCCGCACGATTTCCACGTGCTCAAGGCCGGCGAGGCCGTGGCCCATGTGAAGTGGGGCATCAGCGGCGTGCACAACCAGCTCAATGCCTTGGCCGCCATCGCGGCGGCAGAGCACGTGGGCGTGGCGCCCGAGGCCGCGGCACTGGCGCTGGCGGCATTCCAGAACGTCAAGCGCCGCATGGAAGTGCGCGGCGTGATCCCGCGCAAGGGCGGCGACATCACCGTCTATGACGACTTCGCCCACCACCCCACCGCTATCCACACCACGGTGGACGGCCTGCGCCGCCAGCTGCAAAGCGCCGGCCGGGGCGCCGAGCGCATCCTTGCCATCTTTGAGCCACGCAGCAACACCATGAAGCTGGGCGCCATGACGGCCCAGCTGCCCTGGAGCCTGGAGCAGGCCGACCTGGCCTTCTGCCACGCCGGCGGACTGGACTGGGACGCGCGCGCCGCGCTGGCGCCCATGGGCGAACGCGCCCAGGTCGCCGGCACCATTGACCAGCTCCTCGAACAGGTCAAGGCAGCGGCCCGGCCTGGCGACCATCTGCTGTGCATGAGCAACGGGGGCTTTGGCGGGATTCACGCCAAATTGCTGGAGGCGCTCAAGACCTGAGCGCCGAGCTCTATCTAATTAGTAGCTGATGGTGAGAGCGGCCACGTCGATATGCACGACGGGCTTGGCCAGCGCCGCGCTGGTCGCGCGGGCAAACTCCTGCGCCCATTTGGCCTCGGCGAACTTCGCCGGCCCGGCGGCCTGGGCCACCACCACGACCTTGTCGGCGGTCAGCAGCTTGCCGGTGGGCCGCAACGGCTCGCAGCCCATCTGCGTGAACTGGTCGTCCAGCCACCAGCGTGCCACGTCGTGCGGCATGGGCTGCACTTCGTTGAGGTCCAGCCGCACGGGCGGGCTGTCCTTGAAGCTCACACTGACTTCGCTGCGCATGATGATGTGCTCCTGATCAGGTGCCCATGGTCGGCGACTTGCGGGTGTGGCGGCTATTCGCACAAACCCGCAAGCAGCTTTACTTCGCCGCGCGGCGCTTGAGCACGGCGGCCGACAGGATTTCCAGCACGTCCAGTGAATCGTTCCAGCCCAGGCAGGCATCGGTGATGCTTTTGCCGTATTCCAGCGCTTTCGAGTCGTCCTTGCCTGGGGTGAACTTCTGCGCGCCGGCAGTGAGGTGGCTTTCCACCATCAGGCCGAACACGTGGCGCGAGCCGCCGGCCACCTGGCCCGCGATGTCGCGCGCAACCTCGACCTGCTTTTCGTGCTGCTTGGAGCTGTTGGCGTGGCTGCAGTCCACCATCAACGTGGCCGGCAGCTTCGAGGCTTCCAACTCCTTGCAGGCCGCTGCGACGCTGGCCGCGTCGTAATTGGGCGCCTTGCCGCCGCGCAGGATCACGTGGCAATCCTTGTTGCCGTTGGTCTGCACGATCGCGACCTGGCCGTTTTTGTGCACCGACAGGAAATGGTGGCCGCGCGCCGCCGCCTGGATGGCGTCGGTGGCGATGCGGATGTTGCCGTCGGTGCCGTTCTTGAAGCCTATGGGCGCCGACAAGCCCGAGGCCAGCTCGCGGTGCACCTGGCTTTCGGTGGTGCGCGCGCCGATCGCGCCCCAGGAGATCAGGTCGCCGATGTACTGCGGCGAGATCACGTCCAGGAACTCGCTGCCGGCCGGCAGGCCCAGGCGGTTGATGTCGATCAGCAACTGGCGCGCGATGCGCAGGCCCTCGTCGATGCGGAAGGTCTCATCGAGGTAGGGGTCGTTGATCAGGCCCTTCCAGCCAACCGTGGTGCGCGGCTTCTCGAAATAGACGCGCATCACGATTTCCAGCGTGCCTTCGTACTTCTTGCGCTGCTCGACCAGCTTGCGGGCATAGTCCAGCGCCGCCATGGGGTCGTGGATGGAACAGGGGCCGACGACGACCAGCAGGCGGTCGTCCTTGCCCTGGATGATGTTGTGGATGCTTTTGCGGGTCTTGCTGATCAGCGTCTCGACGGCGGTGCCGCGGATGGGGAAGAAGCGGATGAGATGCTCGGGAGGGGGTAGCACGGTGATGTCCTTGATGCGTTCGTCGTCGGTCTGGCTGGTTTTTTCGACGGTCGCATACCAGTTGTCGCTGGCGGAGGTGGCTTTGGCATTCATCGCAATCTTCCTTTTCTAGGTGTCAGTCAGGCAATTCAGGTTTCAGTACAAACATTCGGCAAACAAAACGGGCAAAAAAAAACCGCCGGGGAGCCGGCGGTTTTTTGGAGATTCGGTGCGTTTTATCGGGTCACGCCATGATCTCTCTACCGCCGGAAGCGCTCGAGAACCAAAAGTAACCAAAATAAAACTTGGCGGAATTCATAAGGTGGAATGTAGCACAGGTCTCAAAAAGCCCGAGAAAAGCCCCGGATCGGCCCGTTTCAGGCCGTTCCGCCGACGGTCAGTCCATCGATGCGCAGGGTCGGCTGGCCGACACCGACCGGCACGCTCTGGCCTTCCTTGCCGCAGGTGCCCACGCCGCTGTCGAGCGCCATGTCGTTGCCCATCATGGTGACGCGGGTCAGCGCGTCGGGGCCGTTGCCGACGATCGTCGCGCCTTTGACGGGGTAGAGGATCTTGCCGTTTTCGACCCAGAAGGCCTCGCTCGCCGAAAACACGAACTTGCCGGAGGTGATGTCGACCTGGCCGCCGCCGAAGTTGGTGGCGTACAGGCCTTTCTTGATGCTGGCCACGATTTCCTCGGGCTGCTTGTCGCCGCCCAGCATGTAGGTGTTGGTCATGCGCGGCATGGGCACGTGGGCGTAGCTTTCGCGCCGGCCGTTGCCGGTGGGCTTGACCTTCATCAGGCGGGCATTCAGCGAATCCTGGATGTAGCCCTTCAAGATGCCGTCTTCGATCAGCACGTTGCGCTGGCTGGCGTTGCCTTCATCGTCGACATTGAGCGAGCCGCGGCGGTCGGCGATGGTGCCGTCGTCCAGCACCGTGACGCCCTTGGCCGCCACACGCTGGCCGATCTTGCCGGAAAACGCGCTGGAACCCTTGCGGTTGAAGTCGCCTTCCAGGCCGTGGCCTATGGCTTCGTGCAGCAGGATGCCGGGCCAGCCCGAGCCCAGCACCACCGTCATCTCGCCGGCCGGCGCGGGGCGCGCGTCGAGGTTGGTCAGCGCGGCTTTCACCGCATCGTTCACATATTCGGCGATCTGCGCGTCGTCAAAATAGGCCAGGCCGAAACGGCCGCCGCCGCCGCCCGAGCCGACTTCGCGCCGGCCTTTTTGCTCGGCGATCACGGTCACGCTCAGGCGCACCAGCGGGCGTACGTCGGCGGCCAGCGTGCCGTCGGCGCGCGCCACCATCACCACGTCGTATTCGCTGGCCAGGCCGGCCATGACCTGCACAATGCGCGGATCCTTGGCCTTGGCGAATTTTTCCACTTTTTCGAGCAACTGGACCTTGGCGGTGCTGTCCAGCGTGGCGATGGGATCCAGTCCCTGGTACAGCGAGCGGCTGCCGGCGATGCGGCCGGCCGGCGTCTTGACGCGGGCGCTTTTGCCGCCGGCGGAAATGCTGCGCACCGTGCGTGCCGCGTCAAGCAGCGAGGCCTCGGAAATGTCGTCGGAATAGGCAAAAGCGGTTTTTTCGCCGCTGACGGCGCGCACGCCCACGCCCTGGTCGATGCTGAAGGAGCCGGTCTTCACGATGCCTTCTTCCAGGCTCCAGCCTTCGCTGCGGGTGTACTGGAAATAGAGGTCGGCGTCGTCGGCGCCGTGGGAGGTGATTTCACCGAGCGCGCGGCTCAAATGCGCCTGCGTGAGGCCGAAAGGCGCCAGCAGCAGCTTCTGCGCGATCTCCAGGCGCCCCGAGGTCGACTCCACCGTCGGCCGGGCGGACGATGAGGCCGTGGACTTGTTGGGGGCGGAGGCGGTGGTGGAGCGAAGTGAGGTCATGCGGCCATTGTAGGCAGTCTGCCCTCGCGCCGGGTACGGCGGGGTTTTGCCCGCGAACGAGGCGAAACAGCCCGAAAATCCCGCTCAGCCGCCCTTACCGTCCAGGTGCTTGCCAAGGTGCTTGAACAGCGCGGCATCGTCTTCGGCCGCCAGCCCGGCCTGGTGGGCCTCGGCGAAAACCCGGCTGGCACGTTCGCCCAGCGGGCCGTCGAAACCGGCCGCGCGTGCCGCTGCAACGGCCAGCCGCGTGTCTTTTTCCAGCAGCGTCACATGCGCGCGCGGTGCATAGTCGCCGTCAATCGCCCGGCGCATGCGGTCCGAGCCTATCCAGCTCTGGCCGCTGGACTGCTCGATCACGTCCAGGGTTTTCGCCAGATCCAGCCCCAGGCGGCCGGCCAGCGCCAGCGCCTCGGCCGCGCCCACGAGGTTGATGCCCGCCAGCAGGTTGTTGACCAGCTTGGTGCGGGCGCCGTCGCCGGGTTTTTCGCTGATGTGGAAGACCTTGGCCGACAAGTCCCGCAGCAAGCCGGCCTGTTGTTCCTGCACAGCCTGTTCGCAGGCCAGCATCAGGCTCATGGAGCCGTCGCGCGCCCGGCCCGGCCCGCCCGACATGGGCGCATCCAGCGTGTGTACGCCGCGCTCAGCCAGCCGGGCAGCGAAGGATTCGACGTCCTGCGGCGCGATCGTCGGGCACAGCATCACGGCATGGCCGGGCCGCAGCATGCGGGCCAGGCCGCGCTCGCCAAACAGCACGTCTTCGGTTTGCGCGGCATCGACCACGCAGACGATAAAAGCCTGGGATTCCGCCGCGGCATCGGCGGGATGGGCAATGGCCGTGGCGCCCAGTTGCGCCATGGCCGCGACCTTGGCCGCATCGACGTCGCAGACTTGGACATCCCAGCCCTTGGCGAGCAGGTTGGCCGCCATGCCGCCGCCCATGTTGCCCACCCCGATCACGGTCACGATGCGGGTGTTCAAAGCAGCCGGCCTCTCAGGTCTGTACCAGGCGCTTGGCCTTGGCGATCGACATCAGCATGCCTATGGCCAGGCCCAGCGTGACCATGGCGGTGCCGCCGTAGCTGATAAAGGGCAGCGGCACACCGACCACCGGCAGGATGCCGCTGACCATGCCCATGTTGACGAAGGCGTAGGTGAAAAAAATCATGGTCAGCGCCCCCGCCAGCAGGCGCGCGAACAGGGTCGAAGCCTCCAGCGCGATGGCCAGCCCGCGCAGGATCAGGAAGATGAAGCCGGCGATCAACAGGAGGTTGCCCAGCAGGCCGAATTCTTCGGAATAGGCGGCGAAGATGAAGTCGGTGGTGCGCTCGGGAATGAATTCCAGGTGCGTCTGCGTGCCGGCCATGAAGCCCTTGCCGGTGATGCCGCCCGAGCCGATGGCGATCATGCCCTGGATGATGTGAAAGCCTTTGCCCAGCGGGTCGCGCGACGGGTCCAGCAGGGTGCAGATGCGCTGCTGCTGGTAGTCGTGCAGGATGGGCCAGCGCACGCCGTCGGCGCAGATCTGCGGCTCGAACCACACCACCAGGAACACGCCGACCAGGCCCAGCAGCACCGGCGGCAGGATCAGCTTCCAGCTCAGGCCCGCGAAAAAGATCACCGCCAGGCCTGCGGCCAACACCAGCAGCGAGGTGCCCAGGTCGGGCTGTTTCATGATCAGGCCCACCGGCATGGCCAGCAGCAGCACGGCGGCCACGAAGTCCAGCGGGCGCAGCTGGCCCTCGCGCTTCTGGAACCACCAGGCCAGCATCAGCGGCATGGCGATCTTGAGGATTTCGCTGGGCTGGATCACCACGCCCACATTGAGCCAGCGCCTGGCGCCTTTTTTGGTCAGGCCGAAAATCGCGACGGCCACCAGCAGGCTCACGCCCGCGATGTACAGCGGCACGGCAAAGGCCATCAGGCGCTGCGGCGGCACCTGCGCCACCACGAACATGATGGCCCCGGCGATCAGCATGTTGCGGCCGTGGTCCACAAAGCGGCTGCCGTGGTCATAGCCCGAGGAGTACATGATCAGCAGGCCCGCGCAGGCCAGCAGGAAGACGGCAAACGCCAGCAGGCCGTCAAAACCCTGCAGCAGGGGCAAAGTTCGCTGGTAAAGAGAGGGTTTGTCGAAAACGGCTGACATGCCGGGGATTATCCGCCAGGGCCCGCGGCCCGGGCCCAAAGACCGTGGACTCCCGTCTACCATGGCGGCATGCGCACCACCCACCTGCTCTACCTGCACGGCTTTCGTTCCTCGCCGCAGTCCATGAAAGCCCAAAAAATGGCAGCCATCGTGGCGCAGTGCCACCCCGCCGTGCACTGGTACTGCCCGCAGTTGCCGCCCTCGCCCGAGGCCGCGCTGCGCGGGGTGATGGACGAAATCGCTCGCTGGCCGCTTGAAGCCGGTTACCAAAGCCTGGCCGTGGTCGGCTCCTCGCTAGGCGGTTTTTTATGCCACCGCCGTGGCCGAGCGAACCGGCTGCAAGGCCGTGCTGCTCAACCCGGCCGTGGAGCCGGCGCGCGACCTGGCCCGCTACATCGGCGAGCAGACCGCCTGGCACAACCCGGACGAGCATTTTTTCTTTGAGCCGCGTTTTGTCGACGAACTCAAGGCCCAGCACGCCGGGCCGCTCAAGGCGCCCGAAAACTACCTGGCCTTCATCGCCAAGGGCGACGAAGTGCTGGACTGGCGCGAAATGGCGGGCCGCTATGCGGGCGCACACCTGCGAATCCTCGAAGGCGGCGACCATGCGCTGAGCGACTTTGACACGCATGTGCCGGAAATCCTCGATTTCCTGGCGCTGGCCTGAAAGCCTGCCCTGAACGGGCTGATTACACTAGCCGGAAGTCATCAAAGACACCAAAGGGATCCCGTTTTGTTTGTATTGTTTGAAGAAGCCGGCAAGTTTCTGGCCGGCCGCATTTTGTCCGAGAGCGATGCCTCGCTGCAGGTGGAGCTCGACTCGGGCAAACGCGTCAAGGTCAAGGGCGTCAACGCCCTGCTGAAATTCGAGAAGCCCGCGCCCGCCGAGCTGATGGCCGCCGGGCAGAAACTGAGCAACGACATCGAGCTCGACCTGGCCTGGGAATTCGCCGGCGAAGGCGAATTCGGCTTTGCCGACCTGGCCCGCGACTATTTCAGCGCCGACGGCAAACCCGCCACGCTGGAGCAGCAGGCTGCAGCGTTGTTCCGCCTCTACGACGCGCCACATTACTTCCGCCGCGCCGGCAAGGGCCGCTTCAAGAAGGCGCCCGCAGAAATTTTGCAGCAGGCCCTGGCCGCCATCGAGAAGAAAAAACAGGTGGCGGCGCAGATCACCGCCTGGGCCGAGGAACTGGGCCGCGGCGAATGCCCGGCGCCGGTGCGCGAGCAGCTCTACAAAATACTGTTCAAGCCCGACAAGAACAGCCCCGAGTACAAGGCCGTGGTCGAAGCCTCGCGCGCCACACACACAGCGCCCCTGGACCTGCTGCAAAAAGCCGGCGCCATCGCCTCGCCCTACCAATTCCACTGGAAGCGCTTCCTGTTCGAGAATTTCCCCAAGGGCACGGGCTTCCCGGCGCTGCAGGCGCCCGAGGTCAAGGACGAACTGCCGCTGGCCGACGTGAAGGCGTTTTCCATCGACGACTCGGCCACCACCGAAATCGACGATGCGCTGTCGGTGCAGGGCCTGGGTAGCGGCACCGTCACGCTGGGCATACACATCGCCGCGCCCGGCCTGGCCGTGCTGCCCGGCAGCCCGATTGACACCGTGGGCCGCGCGCGGCTGTCCACCGTTTACATGCCGGGCTACAAGCTGACCATGCTGCCCGACGAAATCGTCAAAAGCTACACGCTGCAGGAAGGCCGCAATTGCCCATCGCTGTCGCTGTACCTCACGATTGACGAGGCGACGCTGGAAATCAAGGAAAGCGCCACCCGGCTCGAGCAGGTGCCCATCGTCAGCAACCTGCGCCACGACGTACTGGACAGCACCTTCACCGAGGCCTTTTTTGAAGCCGCGCAAACCAGCCCGCCCACCGGCGTGCCCTGGGGTGTGGAACTGACATTCCTGCACCGCCTGGCCAGGCACCTGAAGGTGCAGCGAGAAATCGCGCGCGGCAAGCCCGAAAACTTCAACCGGCCCGATTACAACTTCCGCCTCGACAACCCCACGGGCGGCGAACCCCTGGGCGACGAGGCCGTCAGCATCAGCACGCGCCAGCGCGGCGCGCCGCTGGACCTGATCGTGGCCGAAGCGATGATTTTGGCCAACAGCACCTGGGGCCAGTGGCTGGCCGAGCACGGCGTTCCCGGCATCTACCGCAGCCAGGCCAGCCTGGCGCCCGGCGTGAAGGTGCGCATGGGCACCAAGGCCTTGCCGCACGCGGGCCTGGGCGTCAAAAGTTATGCCTGGAGCACCTCGCCGCTGCGCCGCTATACCGACCTGGTCAACCAGTGGCAGATCATCGCCTGCGCGCGACACGGCCGCACGGCCGCGCTGGCCGCGCCCTTCAAGCCCAAGGATGCCGAGCTGTTCTCCATCATCTCGGGTTTTGACGCCGCCTACAGCGCCTATAACGGCTTCCAGGCCGGCATAGAGCGCTACTGGACGCTCAAATACCTGCAGCAAAACGGCATCACCGAACTGACGGCCACCGCCTTCAAGGACAACCTGGTGCGCGCCGACGAACTGCCGCTGGTGTTGCCCGCGGTGGGCGCGCAGGGCCTGCCGCGCGGCGCGAAAGTGCGCGTGCGGCTGGGCGAGATTGACGAAATCACACTCGACGTGTCGGGCACCGTGACCGAGCGGCTGGACGTGGAACTCGATGAGTCGCCCGACCCGCTCGGTGAGGACGACGGCGAGGCCGAGATGGCCGCGGGCCCGATCTCGATCGCGGTCGATGTCAACGAACCACAAACCGATGCCGCCACCGCGGCTCCGGTAGCCGGTTGACGCCGGATTTCGCGCATAAACACCGATAATCTCCTTCTGTGAAGAACCCCAGCACACTGCAAATCGCCCTCGGCGTCTCCATCGCCGTCCACGTGGTATTGCTGACGGTGCGTTTTGTCGACCCGGAGCGCTTCAACCGCGTGTTCCAGGACACCCCGCTCGAGGTGATCCTGGTCAACGCCAAGTCCAACGAGAAGCCCGACTTCGCCAAGGCCATCGCCCAGGCCTCGCTGGCCGGCGGCGGCGAGGCTGAAAAAGGCCGGGCCACCTCTCCCCTGCCGCCTTCTGCCCTGATGGAACTCGGCGACGCGACGGAAGACGCGCAGCGCAAGGTCGAATCGCTGCAGGAGCAGCAGACCCAGTTGCTGGCGCAGATCAAAAAGCAGCTGGCCTCCATGCCGCCGCCCGACCTGACCCAGCCCGCCAACAGCCCGGCCCAGGCCGAGCGCGAGGAAAAGCGCAAGGCGCTGGTCAAGATCCTGGCCGAGATCGAGCGCCGCATCAACGAAGAAAACGCCCGGCCCAAGAAGCGCTACATCAGCCCGGCCACGCGCGAAGAGGTCTACGCCGTCTATTACGACGAACTGCGCCGCAGGATTGAAGACCGGGGCACCGTCAACTTCCCCGAGCAGGCCGGCAAAAAGCTCTACGGCGAACTCACCATGATCGTCACCGTCAACTTCGACGGCACCGTGCTGGACACGGAAGTGGTGCAAACCTCGGGCAACCTGACGCTGGACCGGCGCGCGCAAAGCATCGTGCGCGGCACCGGGCCCTTCGGCAAATTCAGCGATGCCATGCGCCGCAAGGCCGACCAGATCGTCGTGGTGTCGCGCTTCAAGTTCACCCGCGACGACACGCTAGAGACCAAGCTCACCAGCCGCTGAAGCCCGCACAAGCGTCATGGATCAGTATTACGTCCTGGGCAACCCGATCGCGCACAGCAAGTCGCCGCTGATCCACGCGCGCTTTGCCGAACTCACCGGGCAAGCCCTTCGCTACGAGCGCCTGCTGGTGCCGCTGGAATCCTTCGCCGCCACCCTGGCCCAGCTGCTGCGTGATGGCGTGAAGGGCTGCAACGTCACCGTTCCCTTCAAGCTCGACGCCTTCGGCGCTGCCGCCACGCGCAGCGACCGGGCCCAGCTGGCACAGGCCGCCAACACCCTGGTGCTGCAGGGCAGCGCCGTGCACGCCGACAACACCGACGGTGTGGGCCTGGTGAACGACATCCAGAACAATGCCGGCGTTTCACTGGCCGGTCGCGACGTGCTGCTGATAGGCGCGGGCGGCGCGGGCGCCGGTGCGCTGGCGCCGCTGCTGGCCGCCGGGCCGCGCCGGCTGGTGCTGGTCAACCGCACGCGGGCCAAGGCCGACGCGCTGGTCGCGCGGCACAAGGCGCACGCCTCCCTGCAGGGCCTGCTCCAGAAAACCGACCTGCTGACCGAAGAGCTGCAGGGGCTGCAAGGCACTTTCGACGTGGTCATCAACGCCAGCGCGAGCAGCCTGGCGGGCACCGGCGTGCCGGTCTCCGCCAGTGTGCTCAAACCCGGCGCGCTGGCCTGCGACATGATGTACGGCCCGGCCGCGGCCGGCTTCATTGCCTGGGCCCAGGAAAATGGCGCCACGCCGCGCGACGGCCTGGGCATGCTGGTAGAGCAGGCCGCCGAGGCCTTCGAGCTGTGGCGCAAGGTACGCCCGCCTTCCGCGCAGGTGCTGCGGGAAATGCGGGCGCTGCTGGCATGAAAGCGCTGTTCAGGCTGGTCGGCCTGGGCCTGCTGGCCGGCCTGGCCCTGCAATTCTTTTTTGTGGCGCGCATCGCCGTGATGGCCGTGGTCGACCCGGAGTCCACCGCCTTCCAGCGTTCGGAGGCCTACCTGGTCGCGCGTAACACCGGCACCCTGAAATGGCGGCAGCAATGGGTGCCCTACGACGAACTGCCCGATACCCTCAAGCGCGCGGTCATCGCGTCCGAGGACGCCAGCTTTGCCGAGCACGACGGCGTGGACATGGAGGCGCTGGAAAAAGCCTGGGACAAAAATGCCAAGGCCGAGCAGCGCGCCGCGCAGTCGGCCAGCCGGCTGGCGCCCGCCAAAGCGGCGGCCAGGCCCGTGAAGATCGTGGGCGGTTCCACCATCACGCAGCAGCTGGCCAAAAACCTGTTCCTGTCGGGCGAGCGCACGTTGCTGCGCAAGGGCCAGGAACTGGTGCTGACACTGCTGCTGGAAGCGCTGCTGAACAAGGAGCGCATCCTGGAGATCTACCTCAACAACGTGGAATGGGGCGAAGGCGTGTTCGGCGCCGAGGCAGCGGCCCAGCATTACTACCGCAAGCCCGCGGCCAAGCTGGGCGCCTACGAGGCCGCGCGCCTGGCCGTGATGCTGCCGCGGCCCAAGTATTTTGAAACCCGGCCCGGCTCAGGCTACCTCGCCTCGCGCGCCGGCACCATCGTGGCCCGCATGGGCGGCGTCGAACTGCCTTGAGGCGCACAAAGGCAATCGGCCCATGAACGACAAACTTTCTCCCGTGCTGGCCAAGCTCATGGGCTTGTTCCTGCTGGGCCTGATCCGCACCCTGACCGGCGCCCAGGCGCGCTGGCAGGGCTGCCCGCCCAAGGCGGAACAGCGGATTTATTTCGCCAACCACCAAAGCCATGCCGACCTGGTGCTGATGTGGGCGGCCCTGCCCGAAGAGCTGCGCAGCATCACGCGGCCCATCGCGGCCAAGGATTACTGGACCAAGACGCCCTTCAAGCAATGGATCACCACGGCGGTGTTTAACGCCATTTACGTGGACCGCGCCAAGACCGGCGACCAGGACCCGCTGGAACCGCTGATCGAGGCACTGACCAACGGCGACTCCATCATCCTGTTCCCCGAAGGCACGCGCGGCAACCACGAGGAGCCGCAGAAATTCAAGGCCGGCCTCTACAACCTGGCGCTCAAATTCCCCGGCGTGGTGCTGGTGCCCGCCTGGATCAACAATGTGCAGCGCGTCATGCCCAAGGGCGAGGTCGTGCCGGTGCCCATCCTGTGCTCGGTCACCTTCGGCGCGCCCATCGCCCTGGGCGCCGGTGAAGACCGCGGCGAATTCCTGGCCCGCGCGCGCCAGGCCGTCATGGATCTGCGAGAGTCCTGATGAACACTTTCCTGCGCAATCTTTCGCCTTCGCACCAGGTCGGCCTGCTGTTCGTGCTGGTCTTCGGCATCCTGGCCGCCATCAGTGTCGCCGCCTTCGTGATGTCGCTCAGGGACACCCACGAGGATGACCTGCATACCCAGAAGCTCAAGGAATTCAACGGCGTCCTGCGCACCTCCTGGCTGATGTCCACGGTGTTCTGGATAGGCTGGACGCTGGGCGAGACCGTGGCCACCGTGCTGTTCGGGCTGGTCGCTTTTTTTGCGCTGCGCGAGTTCATCACGCTCTCGCCCACGCGACAGGGAGACCACCGCAGCCTGGTGCTGGCTTTCTTTGTGGTGCTGCCGGTGCAGTTCGCGCTGGTGATCGCGCAGCGCTTCGACCTGATCACCGTGTTCATCCCGGTCTACGTGTTCCTGGCGATCCCGGTGGTCAGCGCACTGGCCGACGACCCGCAGCGCTTCCTGGAGCGCAACGCCAAGCTGCAATGGGGCATCATGGTCTGCGTCTACGGCATCAGCCACGTGCCCGCCCTGATGCTGCTGAAGTTTCCCAACTATGACGGCAAGAACGCCTTCCTGGTGTTCTTCCTGGTGTTCGTGGTGCAAAGCTGCATGATCGTGGAGTACGTGGTCGGCCGCAGGCTGAAGCGCCCGCCCAGCGCACCCAATGTGAGCAAGAGCTTCAACTGGACCAGCTGGCTGATCGCCGTCGTGGCGGCCAGCCTGCTGGGCGGCCTGCTGGCGGGCCTCACGCCCTTCAAGCCGGCGCAGGCCGTAGCCATGGCCTTTATCGCCTGCGTCTCCGGCTCGCTGGGCCACCTGGTGATGAAAGCGCTCAAGCGCGACCGCGGCATTCCCAACTGGGGCAAACGCGGTGTGGGCGTGACCGGCGCCAGCGGCCTGCTGGACCGCGTCGATGCCCTGTGCTTCGGCGCGCCCATCTTCTTCCATTCGGTCCGCTGGTATTTCGGCCTCTAAGGCCAGGCGGCATCGATGCGCATCCTAGGCATAGACCCCGGCCTGCAGACCTCCGGCTTCGGTGTGGTCGACGTGGACGGCCCGCACCTGCGCTATGTGGCCAGCGGCACCATCAAGACCACGCACCTGGAGCGCGCCGACCTGCCGGGCCGGCTCAAGGTGCTGTTCCAAGGCGTGTGCGAGGTGGTGGAGCGTTACCAGCCTGACACGGCCTCAGTCGAAATCATCTTCGTGAACGTCAACCCACAGGCCACCCTGCTGCTGGGCCAGGCCCGCGGCGCCTGCATCACCGCGCTGGTTTCGCGCGACCTGGCGGTGACCGAATACACGGCGCTGCAGCTCAAAAAAGCCGTGGCCGGCTACGGCAAGGCCGGCAAGGCCGAGGTGCAGGAAATGGTGATGCGACTGCTCAAGCTGCCTTCGCTGCCCGGCAAGGATGCGGCCGACGCGCTGGGCCTGGCAATCACCCACGCCCACGTGGGCAGTGCCATGGCACGGCTGGCGCAAGCAGCCGGCGGCACGGGTGCAGGCATGACCAAGAATTACCGCGGCGGACGCAGCCGCTGACGCGGCTTGGAATGTGAAAGGCCCTTAGGCCACGCGCTCGAGAATCAGCACCGCGAAGAAGCCGAAGGCGGCGATCAGCGTCCATTTGAGGATGATCAGGCCGAAGCGCTTGTAGCGCGCCTGGCCGGTGCCCGCGTAAAACATGAAGGCCACCACGGCGGCCAGCAAAAACAGCAGGATGAGCCAGCGAAACAGCAGCATGGGGATGCCCTGTGCCGCAGCTACCAGGCGCGTGCCAGCGTGGCAAAACCCCGGGGCGCCTTTTTCTCGTCCGCAAAGGTGACGACTTCGTAGGCGTCCTTGTGCGCCAGCAGTTCGTGCAGCAGCTTGTTGTTCATCGCGTGGCCGGAGCGAAACGCGCTGTAGGCGGCCAGCAGCGGCTTGCCCAGCAAATACAGGTCGCCCATGGCGTCGAGGATCTTGTGCTTCACGAACTCGTCGTTGTAGCGCAGGCCGTCGCTGTTGAGCACCTTGTAGTCGTCCATCACGATGGCGTTGTCCAGCCCGCCGCCCAGGGCCAGGCCGTTGGCGCGCATCATTTCGACGTCCTTGGTGAAACCGAAGGTGCGGGCCCGCGCGATGTCGCGCGAGTAAGCGCCCGAGCCCATGTCGAACTCCACGCGCTGGCCGGTGGAATCCACCGCCGGGTGGTCGAAATCGATTTCAAAGCTGAGCTTGTAACCCTCGTAGGGGCTCAGGCGCGCCCACTTGGTGTTCGTACCCTCGCCTTCGCGCACTTCCACCGGCTTGATCACGCGGATAAAACGCTTGGGCGCGGCCTGCAGTTCAATGCCGGCCGACTGCAGCAAAAACACGAACGACGACGCCGAACCGTCCAGGATGGGCACTTCCTCGGCCGTGATGTCGACGCAAAGGTTGTCGATGCCCAGGCCCGCGCAGGCCGACATCAAATGCTCCACCGTGTGCACCTTGGCGCTGCCGCTGGAAATCGTCGACGCCAGACGCGTGTCCGTCACCGCCTGCGCCGAGATATGAATGTCCACCGGCTGCGGCAGATCCACCCGGCGAAACACAATGCCCGTGTCCGGCGCCGCAGGGCGCAAGGTCAGCTCCACCCGCTGCCCGCTGTGCAGGCCCACGCCCACGGCTTTGGTCAGGGATTTAAGGGTTCTTTGGGCAAGCATGGGTTCTATTTTAGTTGGCGCAAGGCCATTTCAAGGGTAGGGGATAGCAATGCTGGGCATAGGCAGGGTGCATTGGCCTCGACCTCAGCCACTCCAGCGACGCGCGCCCGCCCCACTACCCAACGGCGATTAATGGGATGGAAAGCGTAGCGAGCAGCCCGAGATTGAGGCGAGGAGCGGAACCGTACTCCGGTACGGTGAGCACCACAGCCTCAAGATCGGGTTCCGCAGTAGCTTTACACCCATTAAGCGATTAATCGGCTTGTTTGCGGAGAAAGGCCGGGATTTCGAAGTCGTCCATCCCGCCGGATGCCAGCGCATCCACCTTCGCCGCAGCCTGCGTCCGATTGGTACGCCACACGCTAGGCACGGCCATATTGCCGTAGTCCGGCTGGGCCGAACCCGCGCCCATCTGCGTTGCGCCGCCGGCACCGGCCGTGGTATTCAGCGTAGGCACGTTGAAAGGCACGTTGTCGGTTCCGGTGCGCAGCACCTGCAGCGGCGGCGCATGGCGGCGCACGCCCTGGCGCGACAACCCCGTCGCGACCACGGTCACGCGGATCTCATCGCCCAGCACATCGTCATAGGCCGTGCCATAGATCACGTGCGCATCGGGCGAGGCATAAGCGCGGATGGTGTTCATCGCAAGCTTGGATTCGCTCAGCTTGAGCGATCCCTTGGCCGCCGAGATCAGCACCAGCACGCCCTTGGCGCCCGACAGGTCGATGCCTTCGAGCAGCGGGCAGGCCACGGCCTGCTCGGCGGCGATGCGCGCGCGGTCCGGGCCGTTGGCCTTGGCCGTTCCCATCATGGCCTTGCCGGGCTCGCCCATCACGGTGCGCACGTCCTCAAAGTCGACGTTCACATGGCCGGGCACGTTGATGATTTCGGCAATGCCGCCCACGGCGTTTTTCAGCACGTCGTTGGCATGCGCGAAAGCCTCGTCCTGCGTCACGTCGTCGCCCAGCACTTCGAGCAGCTTTTCGTTCAGCACCACGATCAGCGAGTCGACATTGGCTTCGAGCTCGGCCAGGCCGAGGTCGGCGTTGGTCATGCGGCGGCCGCCTTCGAATTCGAAGGGCTTGGTCACCACGCCGACCGTCAGGATGCCCATCTCCTTGGCGATGCGCGCGATCACGGGTGCCGCGCCGGTGCCGGTGCCGCCGCCCATGCCGGCGGTGATGAACAGCATGTGCGCGCCGTCAATCGCGCTGCGAATGTCGTCCGCCGCCAGCTCGGCCGCGTCGCGGCCCTTGTCGGGCTTGCTGCCCGCGCCCAGGCCGCTGCTGCCCAGCTGGATGGTCTTGTGGGCGCTGCCGCGGCTGAGCGCCTGCGCGTCCGTGTTAGCGCAGATGAATTCGACGCCTTGCACGCCGCATTCGATCATGTGCCCGACGGCATTGCCGCCGCCGCCGCCGACACCGATCACCTTGATCTGTGTGCCCTGGTTGAATTCTTCGATTTCAATCATTTCGATGCTCATTGGGAGCCTCCTAATCAATAAACTGCAGTTGCCAATAATCGGAAATTTGTATTTATGGTTGACATGGCTTTCTCACGCAGGGGGATCCGCCCCGCCCGAATGCATACAACGCGAGGGCCTGCCGATAAAAGTGGAATAGGTTTTCATGGTCAGAAATTCCCCACAAACCAGTCTTTGACCTTGCCGAATGCGTTGTGCACGCTGCCCGCCTTCTGCGACACCTTGTAGCCGCGCATGCGGGCCAGCCGGGCCTCTTCGAGCAAGCCCATCACGGTGGCGGCACGGGCCTGGGCCACCATGTCGGACAGCGCGCTGGAGTAGCGAGGTATGCCGCGCCGCACCGGCTTGAGGAAAATGTCCTCGCCGAGCTCCACCATGCCGGGCATGACGGCGCTGCCGCCGGTAATGACGATGCCGGACGACAGCACCTCTTCATAGCCCGACTCGCGTATCACCTGCTGTACCAGTGAAAAAATCTCTTCGATGCGCGGCTCGATCACGCCAGCCAGCGCCTGTTTGCTCAGCATGCGCGGGCCGCGGTCGCCCAGGCCGGGCACCTCCACCTGCTGGTCCGGGTCAGCCAGCAGCTGCTTGGCATAACCGCTTTCCACCTTGATGTCTTCGGCGTCCTTGGTGGGCGTGCGCAGCGCCATGGCGATGTCGCTGGTGATCAGGTCGCCGGCGATCGGGATCACCGCGGTGTGCCGGATGGCGCCGCCGGTGAAGATGGCGACGTCGGTGGTGCCCGCGCCTATGTCGACCAGCGCCACGCCGAGCTCCTGCTCGTCCTGCGTGAGCACTGCCAGGCTGGAGGCCAACGGGTTGAGCATCAACTGGTCCACTTCCAGCCCGCAGCGCCGCACGCACTTGATGATGTTCTCGGCCGCGCTCTGCGCGCCGGTCACGATGTGCACCTTGGCTTCCAGGCGTATGCCGCTCATGCCTATGGGCTCGCGCACGTCCTGGCCGTCGATGACGAACTCCTGCGGCTCGACCAGCAGCAGGCGCTGGTCGGTCGAGATGTTGATGGCCTTGGCGGTTTCGATCACACGCGCCACGTCGGCCTGGGTGACTTCCTTGTCCTTAACCGCCACCATGCCGCTGGAGTTGATGCCGCGGATGTGGCTGCCGGTGATGCCGGTGTAGACGCGGGCGATCTTGCAGTCGGCCATCAGTTCGGCCTCTTTCAACGCCTGCTGGATGCTCTGCACCGTGGCGTCGATGTTGACCACCACGCCGCGCTTGAGGCCGTTGCTCGCCGCGATGCCCAGGCCCGCGAGCTTGAGCTCGCCGCCCGGCATGACCTCGGCCACCACGGCCATGACCTTGCTGGTGCCGATGTCCAGCCCAACCACGAGATCTTTGTATTCCTTGGCCATATGTTTACCTTTTTTTCTTTCCGTCGTCTTTGTCAGCGGGGTTTCCCGTGGTGACACCCCTGAGCCTGATCGCATAGCCGTTGCCGTAACGCAGGTCGGCGGACTCCAGGTCCCGTCCGTAGCGCGACGACACCTGCGTCACCGTGGCGAGAAAAAGGCGCGTGCGCGCCTCGATCTCCTGCGGCGACCCGTGGCCGAGTTCGATCACGGCGCCGTTGTCGAGCTGGGCGCGCCAGCTGCCCTGGCCGCTCAGTTGCAGCTGTTCCAGCGAGGCATCCGTCTCATCAAACAGCGGCGAAAGCACCTGGTAGGCCTGCAGCACCAGCGGCGCCTGGCCTTGCGGGCCGTTCAGCACCGGCAGGACTTCAGCCTCGACCTCGCCCTGGTTGGCTTCGAACACCTCGCCAAAGTTGTTGACCAGGCGTGCGTCGCTTTCGGCGCCCCAGAAGGCCACCGGCTTGTGTTCCTGCAGCACCACCTTGAGGCGGTTCGGGAATTCGCGCTGCACCAGCGCCCGCCGCACCCAGGGCACGGACTCGAACACCGCGCGCGTGGCGGCCAGGTCCACCGTGAAAAAATTGCCGGCCAGCCGGGGCGCCACGTTGGCGCGCAGCGTGACCGCGTTGTTGTGTATCAGGTCGCCCTGCACGCGGATCGCGCTCAGGCTGAACAGCGACTGGCGCAGCACCCAGGCGACGCCCAACGCCACGACCATGGCGGCAAACGCCAGGCCCAGGACCACCGAGAAGGTGTTCATGAGCTTGACGTCCAGCGGCATGGCGATGGGTTTGGGCGTTCTGCGGTTCAAATTACGCCTCCCCCTGTTTCTGGTGGTCCAGCGTGGCGGTCTTGAGCACTTCGACGCACAGGTCTTCGTAGGAAATGCCGGCCGCGCGCGCGGACATGGGCACCAGCGAGTGGCCCGTCATGCCGGGCGAAGTGTTGATCTCGAGCAGGTAGGGTTTGCGCGTGGCCTTGTCGATCATCACGTCGGCGCGCGCCCAGCCGCGGCAGTTGAGGATGCGGAAGGCGTCCAGCACCAGCTGCTGGATGACGGCTTCTTCGCCTTCGGGCAATCCGCAGGGCACCAGGTATTGCGTGGTGTCGGTGAAGTATTTGTTCTGGTAGTCGTAGTTGCCGTCGGGCGCGACGATGCGGATCACCGGCAGCGCGTGCGCACCGGCGCCGGTGCCCAGCACCGGGCAGGTCACTTCGTCGCCGCTGATGAACTGCTCGCAGAGCACGTCGGCATCGAGCTTTTCAGCCTGTGCCACCGCCTCGGCCATGCCCTCCCGGCTGGTGACCTTGGTGAGACCGATGGAAGAACCCTCGCGCGCGGGCTTGACGATCAGCGGCAGGCCCAGCGCGTCGGGCACGGCGGCGATGTCGGCCGCGCCGTAGGCGCCGCGGCGCAGCAAACGGTACTGGGGCGTCGGCAGCCCCTCGGAGATCATCACGCGTTTGGTCATGACCTTGTCGATGGCCATGCTGGAGGCCATGACTCCGGAGCCGGTGTAGGGAATGCCCAGCAGCTCCAGCGCGCCCTGCACCGTGCCGTCTTCGCCGAAGCGGCCGTGCAGCGCGATAAAGCAGCGCGCAAAGCCGTCTTTCTTGAGCTGGGAAAGGTCGCGCTCGGCCGGGTCGAAGGCATGGGCATCCACACCGCGCGAGCGCAGCGCCTTGAGCACGCCGCTGCCCGACATCAGCGAAACTTCGCGCTCGGCCGACATGCCGCCCATCAGGACGGCGACCTTGCCGAATTGGGAGGTGTTCTCGTTCTGTTTCATGCCGGGGCTCCTGCGGTCTTGGGGTGTCCTGCCGGATCCAGCATCTCGGCCACCCGGGCGGGCACCTGGCCTATGGAGCCGGCACCCATGCACATCACGACGTCGCCGCCCAATGCGTTGTCCACAATCGCCTGCGGCATGGCCTCGATCTCATCGACGAAGACGGGTTCGAGCTTGCCGGCCACGCGCAGCGCGCGCGCCAGCGAACGGCCGTCGGCCGCCACGATGGGCGGCTCGCCCGCGGCATAGACCTCGGACAGCAGCACGGCGTCAGCCTGGCCGATGACCTTGACGAAATCCTCAAAGCAGTCACGGGTGCGCGTGTAGCGGTGCGGCTGGAAGGCCAGCACCAGGCGCCGGCCCGGAAAGGCGCCGCGCGCGGCGGCCAGCGTCGCGGCCATCTCGACCGGGTGGTGGCCGTAGTCCTCGATCACGGTGAAATGCCCGCCATCCTTGGCCGGCATGTCGCCGTAGCTCTGGAAGCGCCGGCCCACGCCGCGGAAGTCGGCCAGGGCTTTTTGCACCGCCGCATCGGGCACGTTGAGCTCGACCGCGATGGCAATCGCCGACAGGGCGTTAAGCACGTTGTGCTCGCCGGCCAGGTTGAGCACCACTTCCAGGTCGGGCAAGGTGACGCCGTTGCGCCGCTGCGCCGTGAAATGCATCTGCGCGCCCACCGGCCGCACGTTGACGGCACGCACCTGCGCGTCCTCGCCGAAACCGTAGCTGGTGATGGGGCAGGAGACCTGCGGCACGATATCGCGCACGGCCGGGTCGTCGGTGCACAGGATCGCCGTGCCGTAAAACGGCATGCGGTGCAGGAAGTCGACAAAGGCCTTCTTGAGGTTGCCGAAATCATGGCCGTAGGTTTCCATGTGGTCGGCGTCGATGTTGGTGACGACGGCCATCACGGGCAGCAGGTTCAGGAAGGAGGCATCCGATTCGTCTGCCTCGACCACGATGTAGTCGCCCGAGCCGAGCTTGGCGTTGGCGCCCGCGCTGTTCAGCCGACCGCCGATCACGAAGGTGGGGTCCAGGCCGCCTTCGGCCAGCACGCTGGCCACCAGGCTGGTGGTGGTGGTCTTGCCGTGCGTGCCCGCGATGGCGATGCCCTGCTTGAGGCGCATCAATTCCGCCAGCATCAGCGCGCGCGGCACCACGGGGATGCGTTTTTCGCGCGCCGCCAGCACCTCGGGGTTATCGGCCTGCACCGCGGTGGAGGTCACGACCGCATCGACCTTGGCCAGGTTGCCCGCCGCATGGCCGACAAAGGTCTTGATGCCGAGCTTTGCCAGGCGCTGCAGCGTGGCGCTGTCCGACAGGTCGGAACCGGAGATGGCGTAACCCAGGTTGTGCAGCACCTCGGCAATGCCGGACATGCCGGCGCCGCCCAGGCCGATGAAATGGATGTTCTTGATGGCGTGTTTCATGTCGCCAGCTCCTCGCAGGCGGCCACCACGCGTGCGGTGGCATCGGTTTTTTGCATGGTCTTGGCCTGCAGGGCGCGCTCCAGCAAGGTGTAGCGCGTGGTGGTTTTCAGAATGTTGGCCAGCTTCTCAGCGCTGAGATCGCGCTGCTGGATCAGCCAGCCGCCGCCCTGGTCCACCAGGAATTTCGCATTGCTGGTCTGGTGGTCGTCGACGGCGGCCGGGAAAGGCACGAACAGCGCCGCGGCGCCGACGGCCGCGATCTCGGTCACGGTGCTGGCGCCGGCGCGGCAGATGATGAGGTCGGCATCGGCAAAGGCCTGGGCGGTGTCTTCGATAAACGGCGTGAGCTCGGCCTGCACGCCGGCTGCCGCGTAGTTGGCGCGCAGCGCGTCGATCTGCTGGGCGCCGCTCTGGTGCCTGACCTGCGGGCGCTCGCCGGCGGGAATCAGCGCCAGCGCCTTGGGTACGATGTCATTGAGCCCGCGCGCTCCCAGGCTGCCGCCCACTACCAGCAACTTGAGCGGCCCGCCGCGGTCGGCAAAACGCTCGACCGGGCCGGGCTGGCACGTGAAGGCCGGGCGCAGCGGATTGCCTATCCATTCGGCCTTGCGGAACACGCCGGGAAAAGCGGTGAAGACACGGTCGGCCACACCGGCCAGCACCTTGTTGACCATGCCGGCGACCGAATTCTGCTCATGCAGCACCAGCGGCTTGCCCAGCAGCACGCTCATCATGCCGGCAGGAAAGCTGATGTAGCCACCCAGGCCGACGACCACGTCGGGCTTGACGCGGCGCACCACCTGGATGCTTTGCCAGAAGGCCTTGAGCAGGCGCAATGGCAGGAACACCAGCGTGGCCGGGCCCTTGCCGCGCACGCCGGAAAAATCGATGTGCTCGAAAGCGAAGCCGCGCGGCGGCACCAGCTGGCTTTCCATGCTGGGACGGCTCGCGCTGCCCAGGCCGCCCAGCCAGTGCACACGCCAGCCGCGCTCACGCAGGGCCTCAGCCACGGCCAGGCCGGGGAAGATGTGGCCGCCGGTTCCACCGGCCATGACCAGGGCGCAGTGCTGCTTGCTCATGCGCGCCCTCCCCTCATCAGCAGCCGATTCTCGTAGTCGATTCGCAGCACCACCGCCAGCGAAATCAAATTCATCAAGATCGCCGACCCGCCATAACTCATCAGCGGCAGGGTCAACCCCTTGGTCGGCAAGGCGCCCAGGTTCACGCCGATGTTGATGAAGGTCTGGAAACCTATCCAGATGCCCACGCCCTGCGCGACCAGGCCGGCGAAGAGGCGGTCCAGCGCGATCGACTGGCGGCCTATGTGCATGATGCGACGCGTCATCCACATGAAGAGGCCGATCACGGCCAGCACGCCCAGCAGGCCGAACTCCTCGCCGATCACGGCCATCAGGAAGTCGGTGTGCGCCTCGGGCAGCCAGTGCAGTTTTTCGATGCTGCCGCCCAGGCCGACGCCGAAGATCTCGCCGCGGCCGAAGGCGATCAGCGAGTGCGAAAGCTGGTAGCCCTTGCCCATGGAATATTTGTCGCTCCACGGATCCAGGTAGGCAAAGATCCGCTCGCGCCGCCATTCGCTGAGCATCACCATCAGGCTGAAGGCGACCACCACCACGGCCGCGATGACGAAGAACATGCGCGCATTGACGCCGCCCAGGAAAAGTATGCCCATGGCGATAACGGAGATCACCATGAAAGCGCCCATGTCGGGCTCGGCCAGCAACAGCAGGCCGACGATGGCGATGGCGATGGCCATGGGCATCACGGCGCGGAAGAAGCGCTCTTTCACTTCCATCTTGCGCACCATGTAGTCAGCCGCGTACAGCAGCACCGCGAACTTCGCGAGTTCCGAGGGCTGGAAGTTCATGATGCCGATGGAAATCCAGCGGCGGGCGCCGTTGACGCCCTTGCCGATGAAGGGCACCAGCACCAGGATCAGCAGCAGCAGGGAAATGACGAACAGCCAGGGTGCAAGCTTTTCCCAGGTCGCGAGCGGCACCTGGAAGGCCAGCACGGCGACGATGAAGGCGACCACCAGCGACAGCACATGGCGCGTCACAAAATGGGTGTGGGCATAACGCGCGAACTTGGGGTTGTCGGGCATGGCCACGGAGGCTGAATACACCATGACCAGGCCCCACATCAGCAAGGCCACCGTGACCCAGAGCAGCGCCTGGTCGAAACCGGCCATGCGCACGGGCGGCGCCGCCAGCGAGCGCGACAAGCTCTGCCCGCCCAGCCGGACGGGCAGGACCTCGGCCGCGGCCTTGCCGAAGCCGGAGAACCAGCCTGAAAGACGCGCGGCAACCGTCACAGCACCTCCCCCTGGTCGCGGGCCAAGGCCTGCACCGCTTCGCAAAAGACGCGGGCGCGGTGCTCGTAGTTGTCGAACATGTCGAAGCTGGCGCAGGCCGGCGACATCAGCACGGCGTCGCCGGTCTGGGCCTGCTGCGCCGCCAGGGTGACGGCTTCTTCCATCGAGACGGCGTCAAACATCGGGATGTTGCGCGGCAGGACTTCCTTGATGAGGGGCGCGTCGCGGCCTATCAGCACCACGGCCCGCACATGGCGCTGCACGGGATCGGCCAGCGGCGAAAAATCCTGCCCCTTGCCTTCGCCGCCCAGGATCAGCACCAGCTTGCGCTCCAGGCCCAGGCCCGTGAGTGCCGCCACGGTGGCCCCTACGTTGGTGCCCTTGCTGTCGTCGAAGTACTCGACGTCCTTGACCACGGCCACCGACTCCACGCGGTGCGGCTCGCCGCGGTATTCGCGCAGGCCGTGCAGCATGGGCGCCAGGGTGCAGCCCGCGGCCACGGCCAGGCCCAGCGCCGCCAGGGCGTTGGTGGCGTTGTGGCGCCCGCGTATACGCAGGGCCTCGATGGGCATCAGGCGCTGCACGTGCAGTTCCACCTCTTCATCCTTGCGGCGCTTGATGGTTTCGTCGGCCTCGGCCGCGCGGACCAGCCAGGTCATGCCGTTGACGGTTTCAATGCCATAGTCGCCGGGGCGCTGCGGTTCGCCGGCGCCGAAGGTGGCGTGGGGACGCAGTTGCGGCGGCTTCAGGCGCACCTTGACGGGCGGCGGCAGCATGGCCATCACACGCGCGTCGTCGCGGTTGAGCAGCATGAAGGTGCCGGCGCCGAACACCCTGGCCTTGGCCGCGGTGTAGGCGTCCATGTCGCCGTGCCAGTCCAGGTGGTCTTGTGTAATGTTAAGCACCACGGCGGCCGTCGGTTCAAAGCCTTGCACGTCGGCCAGCTGGAAGCTGGACAGTTCCAGCACCCAGACCTGCGGCAGGGTTTGCGCATCCATGTGGGTCGACAGCGTGTCCAGCAGCGTCGGGCCGATATTGCCGGCCACGGCCACGGTTTTGCCGGCGCGCTGCACCAGCTGGCCCAGCAGCGAGGTCACCGTGGTCTTGCCGTTGGTGCCGGTGATGGCCAGCACTGCCGGCCGGTAGCCCGGCTCGGGTTCGGCCTGGGCCAGCGCCAGCAAGGCGGGCAGCGCCGATTCTTCGCCGGCTTCGTCGGGCACAGGGGCGGCGTCCGGGACGAGCGCTGCGGCTGCTTCATGAATATCGCCAGAGGCATCGGCCGCCAGGGCGGCTTCGCCTTCAGATGCATCAGGGGTCACAGCGCTTTCATCAACCGTATCGGTCTCGTCAGGCGTATCCGACGCATCCGGCGTATCCGGCGCATCAGATGCATCAAGCGCATCGGGCAAAGCTGTTTCACCCGGCACCTCGGCCGCCGGCGGTTCGCGCAAATCCGCCAAAGCCCGCGCAAACAGGTCCAGCTCACCGCCCACAGGCAGGCCCATGGCGCGCGCGGCATCGGCCACGGGGGCAATGGTCGCCGGCGCCAGGCCGGGCGAACGGTAGACGGCGCGCACGGCCGTGCCTTGCACCAGTTCAGGCGTGAAGGCGCCGCCGACAAAAGCGACGCCCGGCAGTTCCTCGCGCAGCGTGGCGAGCAGGGGCGGCGTTTCGCGCGTGTCGGCGACCGTCACATGCGCTCCGTGGCGGGCGCACCAGCGCGCCATGGCCAGGCCGGACGCACCCAGGCCCAGGATCAACACGGTTTGGTCTTGTAAATGCCGCATGCCTGTTACCTGAGCTTCAAGGTGGAGAGGCCGATAAGGCACAGCAGCATGGTGATGATCCAGAAGCGGACGACCACCTGCGTTTCTTTCCAGCCGCTTTTCTCGAAGTGATGGTGCAGCGGCGCCATCTTGAGGATGCGGCGGCCTTCGCCGTAGCGCTTCTTGGTGTATTTGAACCAGGTCACCTGCATCATCACGGAAAGCGCTTCGACCACGAAGATGCCGCCCATGATGGCCAGCACGATCTCCTGGCGCACGATGACGGCGATGGTGCCCAGCGCTGCGCCCAGCGCCAGCGCGCCCACGTCGCCCATGAAGACCTGGGCCGGATGTGTGTTGAACCACAGGAAGGCCAGGCCCGCGCCGGCCATGGCCGAGCAGAAGATGAGCAGTTCGCCCGAGCCAGGGATGTGCGGGAAAAGCAGGTACTTGGAATAGACCGAGCTGCCAGTGACATAGGCAAAGACGCCCAGCGCGGAGCCCACCATGACCACCGGCATGATGGCCAGGCCGTCCAGGCCGTCGGTCAGGTTGACGGCGTTGCTGGAGCCGACGATCACGAGGTAGGTCAGGATCACAAACCCGAAAACACCCAGCGGGTAGCTGACTTCCTTGACGAAAGGCACCAACAAGCCGGCCTTGGGCGGCAGGTTCACGTCAAAGCCCGACTGCACCCAGCTGAAGAACAGCTCGAGCACGCGCAGGTTGGAGCTCTCGGAAATGCTGAACACCAGGTACAGCGCCGCAACCAGGCCGATGAGGGACTGCCAGAGGTATTTCTCGCGCGAGCGCATGCCTTCCGGGTCCTTGAGCACCACTTTTCGCCAGTCGTCCGCCCAGCCGATGGCGCCGAAGCCCAGCGTGACGATGAGGACGATCCAGACAAAGCGGTTGGACAGGTCGAACCACAGCAGCGTGGAGATGCCGATGGCCAGCAGGATCAGCACACCGCCCATAGTGGGCGTGCCGCTCTTGCTCAAGTGCGTCTGCATCGCGTATTGGCGGATGGGCTGGCCGATCTTGAGCGAGATGAGCCGCCGGATCACAAAGGGCCCGGCCAGCAAGCCGATCAGCAACGCGGTGAGCGCGGCCATGACGGCGCGGAAGGTCAGGTACTGGAACACCCTGAAGAACCCGAACTCGGGGGAAAGTGACTGGAGCCACTGGGCCAGACTAAGCAGCATGGGGCTCTTCCTTATGGTTTTGCTTGTGTTGAGCTTGATCTTGATCTTGCGCATGGGCCGTGATGGCCTGGACCACACGTTCCATCTTCATGAAGCGGGAGCCTTTGACCAGCACGCTGCCGGTGTGGGGCAGCTCCGCCAGCACGGCGGCGGCGAGTTCGTCCATGCCGCCGAAAATTTGCGCGCCACCGAAACCGGCCGCGGCCTGCCTGGACTGCTCGCCCAGCGTGAAGAGTTTTTCAATGCCCAGCGCGCGCGCATGGCGCCCGGCCTCGTCGTGGAACTGCGGGCCCTGGTCGCCGACCTCGCCCATGTCACCCATCACCATCAGGCGCGGGCCGGGCAGTTCGGCGAGGACTTCCAGCGCGGCGCGCATGGAGTCGGGGTTGGCGTTGTAGCTGTCGTCGACCAGCGTCAACACCCGGCCCGGCAAGGCCACGGCGATGGCGCGGGAGCGGCCCTTGACCGGCACAAAAGCCGAGAGGCCCGCGGAGATAGCAGCCAGGGGCACACCTGCCGCCAGCGCGCAGGCCGCGGCGGCCAACGCGTTCTTGACGTTGTGCCGGCCGGCGATGTGCAGCGAGAAATCGGTGCTGCCCGCCGGAGTGGATGCGGCCACCTTCCAGCAGCCGCCCTCCCATTGCGCGGTGCCGGTGACGTCGGCGGCACCCGAGAGCGCGAAGGTCATCACCTTGCGCTTGCCGACCAGCTCGCGCCATAGCGGGGTGTAGTCGTCGTCGGCCGGAAAGACCGCCGTGCCGGCCGCATCCAGCGACTGGAACACCGAGCCGTTCTCACGCGCCACCGCTTCCACCGTTGCCATGAATTCGAGGTGCTCGCGCTGCGCGTTGTTGACCAGCGCGACGGTAGGCCTGGTGAGTTCGGCCAGGTAGGCGATCTCTCCGGGGTGGTTCATGCCAAGTTCGACCACACCTACTTCATGGACGGCCGACAGGCGCAGCAGCGTGAGCGGCACGCCGATGTCGTTGTTGAGGTTGCCTTCGGTGGCGAAGGCCTTGTCGGCCTTCCAGGCGCGCAGTATCGAAGCGATCATCTGCGTGACGGTGGTTTTGCCGTTGCTGCCCGTGACCGCCACCAGCGGCAGGCGGAACTGCGAACGCCAGCCAGCCGCCAGCCGCCCCAGCGCCAGCCGCGTGTCGGCCACCTCCAGCCCCGGCAGGCCGGCTTGCGCCAGCCCGTGGTGGGCAATCGCCGCGACCGCGCCTTGCGCCTTGGCCTGCGCGAGGAAGTCGTGGGCGTCGAAACGCTCGCCCTTGAGCGCCACGAACAGGTCGCCGGCCTGCAGGCTGCGCGTGTCGGTGTTGACGCGCACGGCCTGCACGCCGCCGTCACCCACGAGGCGGGCGTCGGGCAGCCAATCGAGGGCTTGCTGCAGGCGCATCATGGCCGGCCTCCTTGCGGGGCTGCGGCGAGCGCATCAAGCGCCGCCTGCGCATGTTCGCGGTCGGAGAAGGGAAGCTTGGCGCCGCCCACTTCCTGAAAACTCTCGTGGCCCTTGCCGGCCAGCAGCACCACGTCTTCGGGCCCGGCCAAGCTCAGGGCATGCGTGATGGCGGCGGCGCGGTCGGCCTGCACATGCACGGCATCGCGGTGGCTCAGGCCCAGCAACACCTGGCAGATGATGGCCAGCGGGTTCTCGCTGCGCGGGTTGTCGCTGGTGACCACCACCTGGTCGGCGTTCTTTTCAGCGACTGCCGCCATCAATGGGCGCTTGGTCGCATCGCGGTCACCGCCGCAACCGAACACGCACCATAGCTGGCCGCCGCGGTGCGCCGCGGCCGGCCGCAGGGCGAGCAGCACTTTCTCGAGGGCATCGGGCGTGTGGGCGTAATCGATGACCACCAGCGGCCGGCCCGGCACGGCCAGGGTCTCGGTGCGGCCGGGCACGGGCAGCAGGCCGGCGCAGGCCTTCACCGCATCGGCCAACGGCACACCCATGGCACGCAGGGCCCCCAGCACGCCGAGGAGGTTGGACACGTTGTACTGGCCCACCAGCCGGGCGGCCAGCGTGTGGCTTTCGGCGCCCTCGGCCACGTCAAAACTCAGCGCATCGGTGCCGTGCTCGATGTTGCGCGCCTGCAGGCGCGCCGGTTCCACGCAGGAGACGGTCCAGAGATCCAGGCCGCTGCCGGCAAGGGAGTCCTTGAGTTCGGCGCCCTTGGCGTCGTCGATGTTGATGACCGCCGCCTTCAGCCCCGGCCAGCCGAACAGCGCGGCCTTGGCCTCCCAGTAGGCCTGCATCGACGCGTGGTAGTCGAGATGGTCCTGGGTGAAATTGGTGAAGATGGCGACCTCGATGGCGGTCGCGTCCAGGCGGTGCTCGACCACGCCGATGGAGGAGGCTTCCAGCGCGCAGGCGGCAAAACCTTCGTCGGCGAAGCGCCGCAGTTCTTGCTGCAGCAGCACCGGGTCGGGCGTGGTCAGGCCATTGGAAACCATGGCGCCCGGCTCGCCAATGCCCAGCGTTCCGATAAGGCCGCATTTGCGCCCCAACCGGCCCAGGGCTTGCGCCAGCCACCAGGCGGTCGAGGTCTTGCCGTTGGTGCCGGTGACGGCGGAAATCCGCAGCTGCCGGCTCGGCTCCTTGAAATAGACGGCGGCGATGGGGCCGGTCGCGGCCTTGAGGCCGGCGTATTCAGCGACTTTGCCGTCCTCAAAAGCATAGGCGGCCGCGCCTTCCTGTTCGACCAGGCAGGCCGTGGCGCCCGCATCCAGGGCGCCGCCCACAAACTTGCGCCCGTCGGTGGCGGCGCCGGGCCAGGCGATAAAACCATCGCCCGGGGCCAGCTTGCGGCTGTCCGTGCGCAGGCTTCCGCTCACGCGCTCGCGCAACCAGCCGGCGGCTTGCTCAGGGGTGTGGAGCTGCGTGCTCAAAACGACTCCTCCACGGCCTGGGTGGTGATCTGCGGTTTCACGCTCATGTCGGGCTGCACGCCCATCATGCGCAGCGTCTGCTGCACGACCTCGCTGAAAACAGGCGCGGCGGCCACGCCGCCGAAGTAGTTGCCGTCGCCGGGCTCGTCGATCATCACGCCGACGATGATGCGCGGAGCCTCGATGGGCGCCATGCCGGTGAACCAGGCGCGGTATTTGTTGGTGGCGTAACCTTTTCCAACCTGCTTGTGCGCCGTGCCCGATTTGCCGCCCACCGAATAGCCGACGGTTTGCGCCAGCGGGCCCGTGCCGCCGGGAGCGGCGGCCATCTGCAGCATGCGGCGGACGGCATGCGCGTTCTCCGCGGAAAAAACCTTGACGCCCACGGCGGGTTCGCTGCTTTTGAGCATGGTGACGGGAATGATCTGGCCGTCGTGCGCGAAGGCGGTGTAGGAGTGCGCCATCTGGAACAGCGAGGCCGACAGCCCATAGCCATAGGCCATCGTCGCCTGCTCGACGGGGCGCCAGGTTTTCCAGGGCCGCACACGCCCCGTGACGGCGCCGGGAAACTGTATCTGCGGTTTTTGCCCGTAGCCCAGCGCCATGTAGGTGTCCCACATTTCCTGCGCGCTCATCTTTTGCGCGATCTTCAGCGCGCCGACGTTGCTGGACTTCTGGATGACGCCTTCCACCGTCAGCGTGCCGTAGTTGTGGGTGTCGCTGATGGTGAAGCCGCCGATGCTGTAGCGCCCTGGCCCGGTTTCGATGATGGTCTGCGGCTTGATGCGCCCGGCCTCGAGCGCCATGGCGACCGTGATCGGCTTCATCGTGGAGCCGGGCTCGAAGGTGTCGGTAAGAGCCCGGTTGCGCAACTGCTCGCCGGTCAGGTTCTTCCGCCTGTCGGGCACGTAGCTGGGATAATTCGCCAGCGCCAGCACCTCGCCGGTGGTGGAGTCCAGCACGACGACGCTGCCGGCCTTGGCCTTGCGCGCGATGACCGCGTCGCGCAGCTTCTGGTAGGCGAAGAACTGCACCTTGCTGTCTATGCTCAGCTGGATATCCTTGCCTTCGACGGGCGGCATCTGCTCGCCGACATCCTCGACGACACGGCCCAGGCGGTCCTTGATCACACGGCGCGAACCGGCCTTGCCCGCCAGGTCCTTGTTGAAGGCCAGCTCAATGCCCTCCTGGCCGCGGTCCTCGACGTTGGTGAAGCCGACCACGTGGGCCACGGTTTCGCCTTCGGGGTACTGGCGCTTGTATTCCTTGCGCTGGTAAATGCCCTTGATGCCCATGGCGTGGATTCTTTTCGCCACCGGCTCGTCGACCTGGCGCTTGAGCCAGACAAAAGTCTTGTCTTCGTCACCCAGTTTCTTGCTGAGCTCGGCCAGCGGCATTTCCAGCAACAGGGCCAGTTCGGCCAGTTGCGGCTTGCTGGCTTCCACGTCCTCGGGAATGGCCCAGATGCTGGATGCCGGTACGCTGGACGCGAGGATCAGGCCGTTGCGGTCCAGGATGCGGCCGCGGTTGGCGGGCAGCTCCAGCGTGCGGGCAAAGCGCACCTCACCCTGGCGCTGGAAAAATTCATTGCCGAAAATCTGGATGTAAGCCGCACGGCCGGCCAGCCCGGCAAAGGCCAGCGCGATGCCGGCCACGATGAATTTGCTGCGCCAGACGGGTGTCTTGCTGGCCAGCAGGGGGCTGGACGAATAAAGAACGCTGCGGCTCATGGCCTGGCGCCCTCAGCCGCGGAAGCCGGTGCAGCCGGGGCGTCCTTGTGGGTCACGTACTGCGTGATGGCGGGTGTCACCGTGCGCATCTGCAGCTTTTCCTTGGCCAGCTTCTCGACCTTCAGGGGCGTGGCCTGCGCGCGCTTTTCCACCTGCAGGCGCTCGTTGTCCATTTCGATCTTGCGCGCCTCGGCCGTCGCCTTCTCAAGCTCGACATAGAGGCGGCGCGACTCGTACTGGGTGCGCACGAGGTAAAGCGCGCTGGCCAGCACAGCAAGAAGCAGCACGAGGTTCAAGCGCGCCATGACTGTGCTCCGGCATTCATGCGGCCACCTCAGTGCGTTCGGCAACACGCATCACTGCGCTGCGCGAACGCGGATTGCCGTCGACTTCTTCTTCACTGGGTTTGGTGCGGCCCAGCGCCTTGAGCTGCATGGCCTTGGGTTCGGCAAAAGGGGCACGGCGGTCGAACACCTCGCGCGAATGCGCGGCGATGAACTGCTTGACGATGCGGTCTTCGAGCGAATGAAAACTGATCACCACCAGACGGCCTCCCGGTTGGAGAACTTTCAGTGACGCGGCTAGCGCCTGTTGCAGCTCTTCAAGCTCGGCGTTGATGAAAATCCGAAGAGCCTGAAATGTGCGCGTTGCAGGGTCCTTGCCCGGCTCGCGGGTTTTGACCGCGCCAGCCACGACTTCGGCCAGCTCAGCGGTGGTTCGAAGAGGGCCCCGTTCCTGTCGGCGACGATCAATCGCCTTTGCAATCTGTTGAGCAAACCGTTCTTCGCCATATTCACGAATCACCTCCGCCATGGTTTCTATGGATGCATCCACCAGCCACTCGGCCACGCTCTGGCCACGCGTGGTGTCCATGCGCATGTCGAGCGGCCCCTCCTGCCGAAACGAAAAACCGCGCACCGGGTTGTCGATCTGCGGCGAGCTCACGCCCAGGTCCATCAGCACGCCGGCCGCGCTGGCGGCGGGCAGCTGGCCCAAGTGCATAAAACCCTCGTGGCGTATCGAAAAGCGCGGGTCGGTGATGGTCTGCGCCTCGGCGATGGCGTCGAGGTCTTTGTCGAAGGCGATGAGCCGCCCCTGGGGCGAGAGCCGCGACAGCAACAGCCGCGAGTGCCCGCCGCGCCCGAAGGTCGCGTCGACGTAGTGGCCGTCCGGGTTGACAAGAAGCGCCTCTATGGCTTCGTTCAACAGGACGGTGCGGTGTATCCATGTGCCGTTCACCGTCTTCTTTCAGAACGAAAAGTCTCTGAAGACATCGGGCATCTCGCCCTTCATCTGTTCGGCTTCCTGGGCCGCGTAGGTCGCGGCATCCCAGAGTTCGAAGTAACTGCCCATGCCAAGCAGCACCGTATCCTTGCTGATGCCCGCCGCCGCGCGCAGTTCGGGCGACACCAGCACACGGCCGGTGGCGTCCATGTCGACGTCCATGGCGTTGCCGAGAAAGATGCGTTTCCACCACTGTGCCTGCATCGGCAGGGAGGCGATGCGGTCACGGAATTTTTCCCACTCGTTGCGAGGGAAAATCATCAGGCAGCCGTGCGGGTGTTTGGTGATGGTGAGCTGGCCGGAAGCAGTGGCACTCAGCACGTCACGATGCCGGGTCGGCACGGAGAGCCGACCTTTGGTATCGAGAGCTAACGATGAGGCGCCTTGAAACACTGCTAAAAACCTTTAGAGAACACTTTTCACCACTAAATTGCACTTCCTCCCACTTTAGCAGGAAACCATTTGCAAACAAGGGATTTGAAACAAATTTTTTCAATGAAATCAAGGACTTAGAAGCGTCTGTGGATGCAAAAGCCAAAATCAAAAAGCGTTCTAAATTAAGCACTTAGACGCTGCAATGAAAGTATTGCTTTAAGGCAACAGTGCCTGGCAGGTGAAGGCAGCGTGAAAAAGCGGGACTATTTCCCTCTCTCACGTCTGCATTACGAGCAATGGCCGCGGGACTCGCTATAGAAACCATAGCGACCAAGCCAGCTTGCACAGGGAACAACAGCATGCACACGCGCCAGATAGCGGGCGCGGGCGGCCCGCCACGGGCAGCGGCGCACCCAGTGGCGGATGAAATGCGGGAGGAAAAAACCGATTGAAAACGGCCCCGTTGCACAGGGCCGAAGTGGGCGCGGTCCGCGTCAGTCGACGCGCACCATGACCCTTGCGTGCTCGGTGATGCCGATCACATTGAAGAAGGCGGCCACGAGGCGGTTGACGTCGGAGAACTGCACCGCGCGGTTCTCGGCTTCGCGGGCCGACACCCAGTTGAGCAGCGTCCCCGCGGCGGAAAAATCCACGCGGATCAGCTTGGAGCAGGAGATCAGCATCATATCGGCGCCCATCAGCTTGGCTTCGAGCTTGTCGAGCACCGCGATCGCATCGCCCTGCACCTGGCCGGACAGTTCCACCGACAGCAGGTTGCTCATCTGAGAGCTCGGTGCATCCATCTGGGTGTCGCCTTCGATGGAGCTGAGGCTGGAAGACATCGAGTCGCGGTAGACATCGCCGATGATGGCCTGGCCGCTCATGACGCCGCCCTGGGCGTCTATGGGTTTGTATTCACAGCGCGCGCTGTCCCAGGCCGGTGGGGAAACTTCATAGGTGACACAGAAGTCGAGCGCAGCCAGCTCAAAGTCGTCGGGGCGGTGCGTGACGCGCAGCGCCTCCATGCGCAAAAGCCACCAGTTCTGGGCCGTGTCGCGGCTGCCCGAGGGCGTGGCGTCCTGCAATACTTTCTGCAGCTGCGCATCGCCCATGAAACGCAGCTGGACGGGCTGGGCGGCCCAGCCGCTGAAAACCTTGTACAGCGGCTCCACCGCGGCGGCCTCAATGGACTTGATGTTTTTCCAGTCCAGCCGCCACGGCATCGGGGCCTTGGCCATGGCCGCCTTGAGCGCGGCCACCGTCTGTATACCCAGCACCGAGGGGCATACCCAGTCGGCCGCGGGCCCGTTGGCAGCTTTGCCGCTTGCAGGCTCACTGAGTTTTTTCACCATGTCGGGCATGGAGAACCACTGCGGCGCCGACCGGTCAAACCGCTCGACGAACTGGATCGCGGCGGTTTCAAACTTGTCCTGCTGGGCCGTGGCGCGGTACAGGTCGAACAGCGTCAGCCAGGTGTCCGCATGGCCGGTGCGCGAACCGTTCGGGGCGAGGATTTCCAACAGGCCGGCTTCGGCACCGGCATCGTCGCCGTTGGCAAAGCGGATGGCCGCTTCTTCGAGTTCGGCGTCATGCTCGACCCCTTCGTCTACATCGACGGCGCTGAATTTGGAATGCGAAAAGCCGGAACTGCCGCCTTCGTCGCTGCGGCGGCGCGCCGCCGGCGCGCGCCTCCGCGAGGGCGATGGACAGGGAGTCGGGCGCGGTAGGCGAGGCGTCCAGCGGAGAGGCCTCCGTGGTCGGTTCGGGTTTTTTATGGCTCAGGCCCGCCGGGGCCGTGGCCCTGTAGGCCGTCGGCAAGGCGTTGTCCAGCAGGGGCGCCTGGACCGAGGGATTCCTGGCGCCCGTAGGCGAGGCATGCGGTGGCGTGCTGTCGGGGATGCCGCCATTCTTGGTTTTCCACCACTGCATGGACATCTGCGCTTCGATCTCGTCGATCTTCTTGAGCGTGGTGGCCCTGTCGTCGGGCTTGGACGGCATGCTGCTCTGGAAGAACGAAGGCCGCCCGCCCGGATCCTGGCCGACGCCGACCATGGCTTCGCGCTTGCGCATCTTGCGCAGCATGTCGAATTCGCGCTTGCGCACGAAGTCGTTCTGCCGCTTGCGCTCTATCATTTCCTTGAGCAACTGCTTGCTCATGGCTTCGTCCCGGTCCGTGGGGGCCGCGTCCAGGTCGGCCCAGTTCGTGGCCGGATTCCGGACGAACTTCACCATCTTGGACAGCAGGCCTGAAGCGGTATCTTCTTTGGACATGGGAGGACAACTAAAAATACTTCAATCGGCAGCCTGGCGTCAATCGCCAAACATCTTTTGCTTGAGTTCGCGGCGCTGCTGGGCTTCCAGGGACAGGTTGGCCGTGGGGCGGGCGATCAGCCGGCCCACGCCGATGGGCTCGCCGGTTTCGTCACAGTAGCCATAGTCGCCGGAGTCGATGCGGGCGATCGATTGCTCGATTTTCTTGAGCAGCTTGCGCTCGCGGTCGCGGGTGCGCAATTCAAGGGCGTGCTCTTCCTCGATGGTGGCGCGGTCCGCCGGGTCGGGCACCACGACGGTGTCCTCGCGCAGGTGCTCGGTGGTTTCGCCGGCGCTGTTGTGGATGTCCTGCTTGAGCACCGACAGCTTGTGGCGGAAGAAGGCCAGCTGCTTTTCATTCATGTACTCGGAGTCGGGCATGGCCTTGACTTCGTCGTCTGTCAGCTGCTCGGCGGATTTGGTCTTCCAGTTGTTGGCGAGCTTGGGGTCTTTTTTGGCCGCCGCCTGGGGTGGCGGCGCGATCACGCGTTCGGTCATTGTGGAGTAACTGGCTTTGGCTGCGTCGGGCGCATGGGTTGGCACCATGGGTGCGGGAGGGGGTGACTGGGTGGCGACCCGGGCGGAACTGCGCCGGCCGGGTTTCAGGGGAGGCGGGGCGGCGAGCCCGGCCCTCACGGGAGCCGCGGCCGGAGCCGGCGCAACGGCGGCCACAGGCGGTACCGGCTTGGCTACGGGTTTTGCGGCGGCTTTGGCTGCGGGAGGTTTGACGGCGGGTTTTGGTGGGGATTTGAGCACTGGCTTGACGGGTTTGGCGACGGCCTTGGCCTTGGAAGGCACAGGCTTGGCAGCGGTTTTCTTGACGGCTGCGGCAGGTTTTTTCGAGGGTGCCGCCTTGGGCACCGGCTTCGCAACCTTTTTCGCGGCGGGTTTGGGCGCCGGCTTGGCTTTGACCACGGGCTTGGCAACTTTTTTCACGGCTTTGGCGGCTGCCTTGGGCGCCGTCTTGGCCTTCACGGCTGTCTTGGCGGCCGGTTTGGCTGCAGCCTTGGCGGGCGTTTTGGTCTTCTTCGCTGGGGCTTTCACAATGTGTCTCCTCTGGAAAGCAGCCTTGGAACGGCCCGGGGGCCTCTGCGGCGGCTTCCTGGCCAGACTGCCGCAGTGCGATAGTCCAACCCTAGCTGTTGCCAGATTTCCTGGTTTGTCCGCCGCCCGCCAGTCCTGGGAACCGCTAAAACGCGGTCCTCAACCCGCTTTTTAGCTGGTTTTGTGCCTGACTGGCCTCCCGATCCGGTTTTCCGGGTATTTTGGTCGGCGCGCGATTGTAGCGGCTCGCCAGCGCCCTGTGACACCCAAAAAACAAATCGTTGGAGAATCGAGACAAACATGAAGCCCTCCGCCTTTTATAGGCTACAGGCGGACAGCCTACCTCAAACCAGGCACTGCTCCAGGCCCTGCAGAAAAATATCTTTGGGCAGGTCGATGCCGATGAACACCATCTTGCTGTTTTTCTTCTCGCCCTCGGCCCAGGCGGGCCCCAGGTCGCTGCCCATGAGCTGGTGCACACCCTGGAAAATCACCTTGCGGTCGGTGCCGTCCATGTTCAGCACGCCCTTGTAGCGCAGCATGCGCGGCCCGTAGATATTGACCACCGCGCCCAGGAAATCCTCGAGCTTGGCCGGGCTGAAGGCCTTGTCGGAGCGGAAGACGAAGCTCTTGACGTCGTCGTCATGGTGGTGATGGTGGCCATGACCCTCATGCCCGTCCTTGGCGTCGTGGGCGTGGGACGGGTGGTCGCAATGTTCGCCGTGCTCATGATCATGGTCGTGGTCATGCCCGGCGTGTTCGTCTTCCTTGAGGAAATCGGGGTCGATGTCCAGCTTGGCGTTGAGGTTGAAGCCGCGCAGGTCGAACACGTCCTTGATCGCCACCTCGCCGAAATGCACGGCGGTCTGCGGGGCTCGGGGGTTCATGTGCTTGAGCCGGTGCATCAGCGCGTCGACCTCGTCCTTGGCCACCAGGTCCGACTTGCTGATAAATATCTGGTCGGCGAAACCGACCTGGCGGCGCGCCTCCTGGCGGTCATTGAGCTGGCCGGCCGCGTGCTTGGCGTCCACCAGGGTCAGGATGGAGTCCAGCAGGTACTGCTCGGCGATCTCCTCGTCCATGAAAAAGGTCTGCGCCACCGGGCCGGGGTCGGCCAGGCCGGTGGTTTCGATCACCACCCGGTCGAAGTCGAGCAGGCCTTTGCGCTTCTTGGCGGCCAACAACTGCAGCGTTTCGCGCAAATCCTCGCGGATCGAGCAGCAGATGCAGCCGTTGTTCATCTGGATGATGTTTTCCTGGGTGTCGTTGACCAGGATCTCGTTGTCGATGTTTTCCTCGCCGAACTCGTTCTCGATGACGGCGATCTTCTGGCCGTGCGCCTCGGTCAGCACGCGCTTGAGCAGCGTGGTTTTGCCGGAGCCCAGAAAGCCGGTGAGGATGGTGACGGGGATCAAGCTCATGGTGTCTACCTAAAAACGAAGGGTTGCGGGGATGCGGGCGGGCCGCGAGAACCCAAGCTGGGGAGTTTAGCGGCGGGTTCAAGCCCCAAGCGGGGCCCGGGCGAATACCACCTCGGCCAACAGTTACTTTACAGAGGCTGTCAAGCCCCCCCGGGCTATACGCTCTTAGCCGCCCACCCGCTTTACCAGCACCAACCCTTTGAGGTATTCGCCCTCCGGGAAGGCCACCGTCATGGGGTGGTCCGGTGCGCCGCCCATGCGTTCAGAGATGAAGGCGTCCACACCCGCGTCTGTGCCGGCCGAAGCCACAATCTTGTGGAACAGGTCGGCGCTGATGCCGCCCGAGCACGAATAGGTGAACAGCACGCCCCCGGGCGAAAGAATGGACAGCGCCAGGCGGTTGATGTCCTTGTAGGCCCGGGCGGCGCGCTCGGCGTGCGTCACGGTGGGTGCGAATTTGGGCGGGTCCAACACGATGGCGTCGAAGGTCCGGCCCTCTTTCTGGTACTGGCGCAGTGAGGCGTTCACATCGGCGTCGAGCAAGGTGGTACGGCCGGCGTCAAAGCCGTTGAGCGCTACGTTGGCGCGGGCCCGTTCAATCGCCGGGGCCGACGAGTCGATGGACGTGACGTGCCCGGCGCCGCCGGCCAGCGCGGCCACGGTGAAGCCGCCGGTGTAGCAATAGCAATTGAGCACGCTCCCGAAGCCCAGACGGCGCGTGTAGGCCGCAAACTTCTGCCGGCTGTCGCGCTGGTCCAGGTAAAAGCCGGTTTTGTGGCCTTCGGCGATGTCCAGGCTGAGCTTCCAGTCGTGTTCGGTGATGGTGATGCCGGTCTCGCCGGAACCCTTGAGCCATCCAGTCACTTCAGGCAGACCTTCAAGCGCGCGCGAACTCGCGTCGGAGCGTTCATACAGACGGGTCAACCCGGTCTGGGCCAGCAAGGCCTCGACGATCACGCTTTTCCACTTTTCCGCGCCGCAACTGGAAAACTGCGCGACCAGGGTGTCGCCGTAGCGGTCCACCACCAGGCCCGGCAGTCCGTCGGATTCGCCATGGACCAGGCGCCGGCCGTCGCTCTGGATATCAAACAGCTCCCGGGCCTTCAGGGCCTGGGCGATGCGGCCCGCGAAAAAAGCCGCGTCGATGCGCTGGGCCTCGTCAAAACTCCAAACCCGCGCGCGAATCTTGGACGCCGGGCTGAAAGCCGCCCAGCCCAGGAACTGACCCGTGTGACTTTCCACCCGCACCGTTTCGCCGGCGTCGCCGCCCCCCTTGGCGATGGCGCCATCAAAAATCCAGGGGTGGCGCCGTAGCAAGGAGCGCTCCTTGCCATCCCGCAATCGAATAATTTTCATGGCGCTATTGTCGCGGCAGGGCGCACCGGCCCCAGCCCTTCCCAAGTGAACCGCAAAACAACGCCCGCCTTTGTCCCATAAACAGGGACTGTAATTTTCGCGAAAGTTTGCGACAATCGCAGGTTAATGATTTTTAAGTACTTTTCCGTGCAGTTGAAGAAACACACGCCAATTGCAGGCAATGTGATTCGCAGAGGCACGGCTGTACGGACCCTGTTGCTGGGCCTGGCGATGAGCCTGCTGATGGGCTCGCTGCTGGCGCTGACCAGCCTCGATGCCCGCTCGCGCACGGTGCTGGACCTCGACGCCCAGATACAACCGGTGGCGCTGCAGGACTGGGGCGACTACTGGATAGACACCACCGGCAAGTTCACGCCCGAGCAGGTCGCCGCCTCGCCCGACATTCCCTGGAAGCCGACGCACGCCGACGCGATCTATCCGGTCACCAGCGGCTATTCGATGTGGGTGCGCTTCAACGTGCCGCCCGCACCCGATAACGAACGCTGGTACCTCGAGGTCCCCTACCCGTCCATAGACCGGGCGTCGCTGTACACGCTGGACGGCGCCGGCCAGTGGACCGAGCAGCGAGCCGGCGACCTGGTGGCGGTCAACACATGGCCGGTGCCGCACCGCCATCCGCTGCTGCCCATCGCACTGTCTGCCGAGGTTCCCTCCAACTACCTGCTGCGCCTGGAAAACGGCCACCCCTTCAGCGCACCGCTACAGTTCATCAGCGAGGGGCGGCTCAGCTATTCCGAACAACGCGTCTCGCTGATCCTGGGGATTTTCTTTGGGCTGACCGGCCTGGCCGCGCTGATCTCGGCGCTGGGCGCTGTGTCGCTACGCGACTCCGCCTATGGCTTCTACGCCCTGTGCGTGACCTTGCTGGGGCTGACCCAGGCCACCGTCACCGGCATCGCCGGCCTGCACCTGTGGCCCGCCTGGCCGGGCTGGAGCGACGTCGCGACCTCGGTGCTGCCCATGTTGACAGCCGCGGCCACGTTGCTGTTCATTTCCGCGGCCGTGGCCCTGCCCGAACGCTCCATGCGCCTGCACTGGCTGATGGTCGGCCAGGCGGTGCTGGGCGCGCTCACGGCCGTGCTGCTGGTGCTGCTGCCTGCCGCCTCGCGCATGGATGTGTTCATCCCCATCATGCTGCTCCTGCAGTTCAGCGGCATGCTGGTCATGGGCTGGGCCTGGCGGCGCGGCGACCGTTTCGCGCCCTGGCTGATGCTGGCCTATGTGCCGGTGCTGGTCGCCGCCGGCTGGACCCTTGCGCGCAACGCCGAATTGGTGCCCATCGGCTTCCTGACTCAGCATGGCATGCAGCTGGGAGTGGCGCTGCACCTGCCCATCGTCATGCTGGTGCTGATGCTGCGCAGCCAGCAGCGCCGCGAAAACATACGCCGCATCCAGGGCCTGGACCGGGTGGACCCGGCGACCGGCCTGATCAACGGCCATGTGTTCGCTGAACGGCTGATCCGCATGATCGCGCGCTCCGAACGGCTGCGCCATCAGAGCGCCGTGATGATCATCGACCTGGTCAATACCGAGCAGATCCAGCGTGACTTCGGGCGCAAGGCGGCCGACGAGCTGCCGCTGCGCGTGGCCGAGCGCCTGTTGTCCACCGCGCGCGAAATCGACAGCGCGGCGCGGCTGTCGGAACGGCGCTTCGGCATGCTGGTGGAAGGCCCGTTCAACGCGGAAGACGCCGGCACGCTGGGGCCGCGCATCGTGGCGCGTTGCCTCATGCCCTACAAGGGTCTGCATGTGGATTGCGTGGCGCAGGTGCATGTGGCCTATGCGCTGGTGCCCCACCAGGGCTCCAATGCGCAGGGCCTGCTGACACAGCTCGAAGAACGCCTGGCCGCCGCTTCCACCGACAGCAAGCGCGCGGTGTTCATGCTCGGGGAAGCGCAGCCCCTGCGGCAACCCCGGCGCGACCGGCCCAAGGCCGCCTGAGACGGTCCCGGCGCTGCTTCGCGCCGGCTCAGGCCTTGCCGGTCTTGGTCGCTTTCGGCGTGGCGGCTTGGTCGGTCACAAGCGGTGGCGCCACACCCATGCCGGCCTTTGACACCGCGCGCGGATGCGCCGCGTCGTAGACCTTGGCCAGGTGCTGGAAGTCCAGCCGCGTATAGACCTGCGTGGTCGTGATGTTGGCGTGGCCCAGCAGTTCCTGCACGGCGCGCAGGTCGCCGCTGGACTGCAGCACGTGGCTGGCGAAGGAATGGCGCAGCATGTGCGGGTGCACCGGCGTGGCCAGCCCGGCCTTCAAGGAGCGCTGCTTCAGGCGTACGCGTATGTGCTGCGGCGTCAGGCGCGTGCCGCGCTCACTGATAAACAGGGCTTGGTCCTCGCGCGCCCAGCCGCCGCGCGCCGCCAGCCACTGCCGCAGCGACTGCAGCGCCGCGCCCCCCACCGGCACGCTGCGCCGCTTGGAGCCCTTGCCGAGCACATGGGCCTCGGCCGCGTCGATGTCTATCCAGCCGCGCGCCTGGGCGCTGGCTTGCACGTCCAGCCCCACCAGTTCGCCAATGCGCAGCCCGCAGCCGTACAGCAGCTCGGTGATGCACTGGTCGCGCAGCGCCAGCAAGGGGTCACCGTCGGTGACGTCGGCCTGGTAGGCAGCCAGCTGCACGGCCTCGTCCACGCTCAAGGCCTTGGGTAGGGGCTTGGCGGCCTTGGGGGCACGCACGTCCTGCACCGGGTTGCCTTTGACCAGGCCCTCGCGGCCCAGCCAGGTGTAAAAACCGCGCCAGCCCGAGAGGATGAGTGCGATGCCGCGGCCGCTGCGCCCCGCGCCGTGCATCTGCGCGACCCAGCGCCGCAGGTGGATGTTTTGAACCTCGGTCAGCTGCACGCCGGCCTGCCGGGCGTTGGCCTCGAGTTTTTGCAGGTCCAGCGCATAGAGTTCCACGGTGCGTGAGGCCAGGCGCTTTTCCACGCGAACGTGCTCGAGGTAGCGTTCGACCAGGGGGTGCGATGGCGGCACAGGCGCAGGCTCGGCGCCGCCGGTTTCAGGCGCGAGCGGGAACGTCTGCGCCATGGCCGTGGTGTTTATGCGGCCGCCACCTGCTGGGGCCGCAGGCGCGTCAGCGCCGCGCTGGCGAGTTCGCCCAGGCGCTCGAGGAAGTCGGTGCCCATGCCGCTGTGGAAGCGTTCGGGGTCGGGCGAAGCCAGCACCAGCAGGCCGGAGGCTTCCGCGCCCGGGGCGGCGCGCAGCGGGATCATCGCCATCGACAGCGCCACGGCGGGTTCGGGCAGCCAGCCGGCGGCTTCAAAACCCGAATTCACACCGCAGTAGGGCGCGCCCAGCGAAGAGGCAAAGGCCTTGGCGTCTTCGCTCACACCGGTGGCGAAGCTTTCGTCGGAAAAAATGCCGTTCACGTCCCAGATCTTGATGGCCGCCTGGGGAATCAGGAACTCGGTGGTGATGCCCTCGACCACCGCGCCGGGCAGGTCGCGCGCCTGCGCGGCCTGAAGCAGCTTGCGCGTCCAGCGCTGCATCTTGTCGGCGATGCCCACGTTCTCCTGGCCGTGGCGGATCATGTCGACCATGCGCGTCTCCAGGCCCTTGATTTTTTCGCGCAGCATGAGCGCCTGGCGTTCCTGGAGGCTGACGGCGCGGTTGCCGTGGCCGCTGGACAACTGCACCGAAGCCAGCAACTCGGCGTGGCGCTCGAAGAAGTCGGGCGTGTTGGCCAGGAAATTGGCGATGTCGTCTTCGGTGATGGGATGTTCGGTTGGGTTCATGCTGGCATTGTCCTCAGTTTTGCGGCCCGCGCAAAGGTCGCTGGTGGTTCGCGTTACATCCGCTTGCGCCGAAAGCGCTCAGATCGTGTCCGGAATTTCGATCTCGGACTCGAACACCGTGGTGGCCGGCCCGGTCATCATGACGGGTGCATCGAGCCGCCCCGACCATTCAATCGTGAGCTGGCCGCCGAGCGTCATCACGTCCACGCGCGTATCGAGCAGGCCCCAGCGTATGCCGGCCACCACCGCCGCGCAGGCACCCGTGCCGCAGGCCAGCGTCTCGCCCACACCGCGTTCGTAGACACGCAGGCGTATCTTCCCGCGCGAGACCACCTGCATGAAGCCGGCGTTCACACGGCGCGGGAAACGCGCATGGTTTTCGATCAGCGGACCGGTCTGCAGAACCGGCGCGGTATCCACGTCGTCCACCAGTTGCACCGCATGCGGGTTGCCCATGGACAAAGCGCCAATGAAAAGCGGCGCGGCCTGCGCCTGGCCCGGCAGCTCCAGTGGCCATTTTTCCCATGAGCCTTCGGCAGTCGCCACGAGCCCGGAAGCGTCGAAAGGAACACGCGTGAGCTCGAACACCGGCGCACCCATGTCGACCGTGACGCGCCCATCGGCCTGCATGCGCGGCTCGATGATGCCGCTCAGGGTCTTGACCCGCACAACATCCTTGTCCGTCAGCCCCTGCTCGCGCACAAAACGCACAAAACAGCGCGCGCCATTGCCGCACTGCTCCACCTCGCCGCCGTCGGCGTTGTGGATCACGTACTCGAAGTCAATGCCTTTTGCAGGCGACGGCCGCACCGTGAGGATCTGGTCGGCGCCTACGCCGAAGTGGCGGTCGGCGAGGAAACGGTACTGGGCGGTGGTCAGGCCCAAGGAGCCTCGGGTTTCGTCGAGCATGACGAAATCGTTGCCGGCGCCTTGCATTTTGGTGAATCGGATTCGCATAGAGAGATTATCTGTGGTTCTTTCTCTTGGCCGGTCTTGCCCGGCCTTTGCGCTCTCTGCTGAGGGTTGCTGGCCGGGGGTAGCCCGGCGGCTACTCACTTTTCTTTTGCTTCGCCAAAAGAAAAGGCGACCCTGGTTGCTGCGTCCCTCCGCTTCGCTGCGGGCAACCTGCGGTGCTCGGTCCAGACGGGGTCTCGCTAAACTCGCTTCGCTCAAACAACGCGATCCCTGATCCGCCTGAACCTCCGCTCCTCTGCGCATCCACAAGGGGTGGGGAGTGAATACCAATACCGAATACCTGAAGAAACAAGGACTCGCCGTGGCGAGTCCTTGTTTGTATTTGTCTTCTTGGTATTTCTGTCTTCTGTCCCCGCTCCCGATTGCCCCGTCCTGGCTGGGCCGAGGAGCGCAGAGACAAGCGGATCAGGGCTGGCGTTGTTTGAGCCGAAGGCGAGTTTAGCCAGACCC